>JBOFQV010000159.1:0-12704 GCA_051650705.1 Clostridium sp. | reverse complement strand
CAGGAGATAACACTACTAACTGGTATTACTACAATAGTGTAGTTAAACCTGTAGGGCAACCAGGGGATAAAACTAGTGACATATTAAAGAAAGTAACTCTATCAAAGGATGCTGGAAATGTATATAAAAATCTTACTTTTGAAGTAAAAGTTTTAGGTGAATCAGTACAAGCAAGTAATGGTGCTATTAATGATGCTTCAGTATGGCAAGATGTACCAGCTAATATTAAAGCTTTAAATCAGTAGTAGGAAATTAGACAATTTTAATTAGGGTTACCCTTTTGGTAGCCCTTATTATCTATTAAATGAAAGGAGGGATAGGGTGAAAAAATTAATAAAAACTATTATATTAACTTCTTTTATTTTAAGTAGTTTAAGTATGCAAGGATTTGCTACTCAAAATTATTCACCACCAAATGTAAGGCTTGAAGGTAATAGCGAAGGAATTGTATTTATTCCAGAAAATACTCCTTTTTTAGTGAAGGAAAATATGGTTCCAGGGGAGACTTTAGAGAGAACTATGGTGCTCGAAAATAAGTATGATTCTCCTTATGAGGTATTTTTAAGGGCAGAAAGAGTTACGCCAAAAGAGGAGTATGACTTATTAAACAAGCTTGAATTGACAATAAAATATGATAATCAGATTATTTATAAAGGTAGGGCAAGTGGTGAAAATAATCTTATAAATGATATTAGTTTAGGAACAATAAAACCTGGAGAGGTGAAAAATTTAATTGCTGAGGTTCATTTTGATGGATCAACTATTGGAAATGAGTATAAAAATAAAAAAGGACAAGTAAATTGGATATTTACAGCAATTAACAATAAACAGGGAGTAAAACCAGATACAAAACCTCAAACAGGAGATGATTCCCTAATTCCATATGTTATTTTAGGGGCTTTAAGTATAGTGATTTTATTAATAAATAGGAATAAATCTAATGAGGAGTCTAAATGATAATATAAAGGGAGGGGATTATAATTAATAAAAAGAACAGTCTAAAGAGCTTTTTTATTAATGGAAAGAGCATAAAGAAAATACTATTTATATTGATTCCTTTTATATTAATATCAACTAGTGTTTTTGGTGCTACAAGCAGCGGAGGAAATTTAGAAATTAAAAAGTCTGCAAGTGAATATAAGAATGATAAGGCAACCATAACATTAGATGTAAAGGGAACTGCCTTGAAAACAGATGCTAAAAAGGCTGATATAGTTCTTGTTATAGATAAATCAGGTAGTATGGAGGATAAGCTTAAACAGGTGCAAACAGCAGCCAAGAAATTTAGTGAAAATATTTTAAGTAACAATGAGGGAGGCAGAGTAAGAATTTCAGTTGTTTCATTTGATTATAATGAAAGGAACTATGCAACCCTTGGTAAATCTTCTTATGTAAATACGAATTTTACATCGGATAATAATACAATAAATACAGCAATCAATTCAATTAAGGCAGATGGAGGAACTCATACTCAAGATGGTATATGGAGAGCTGCTGATATATTAAATGGTGCTAGAAGTGATGCTAATAAATATGTAGTATTCTTTACTGATGGACTTCCAACACAATCAGTTTCAGGAGGAGATGGTACCCAGAGTCTAGACAAATTCTTTAAGGATGCTCAAAAGGAATACTATAAAAACTTTATTGGATTTGGAGCACCAACAAAGATTAGCATAGGAGGTATTGGAGAAAAAAGCAAAGATGATGATACCATTCCACCAGCAGAGTCTATTACTGTAAGTAATACACCAAAATTTAAGGATGTTAAGTTTTATAGTGTGGGAGTTTTCACAAAATCAACAGCTTTAGAAGCTCAGCAAGGAACAAAATTTTTAAAAACCATTCAAAATGTTATTGAGGAAAGTAAATTTGGAGAAAAATATGTTACTCAGAAGCTAACAGATATAGATAGTATCTTTATGGATATTAGTAATGAAATAAAGGAAAGTATCTATGAATCTATAGCTGATAATGTGGTTATTAATGATGTGGTAACAAAGGAATTTAATATAATAAAGGATAGCATACGAGTAATAGATTTGAATGGTAATGTAGTTAATGTACCAAAAGAAAATATTAAAATAACTACTAATAATGGAAGTGATGAAATTGCAATTAGTTTTGATAAAATTAAAGCAACCATAACAGATGCAAATGGAGTAAAGTCTGGTGGATTAAAGGTAATGTTTGATATTACTAAAAAGGATCCATATTTTTCGGGAGAAAATATTAAAACAAATGTAGAAGCATTTGTTTCTTATAAAAATCCATCAACAGGAACTCCATATAAGGATTACTTTAAGGAAGTGCCAACAGTTAATATTGAAAAAAAATTAGGAAGCATAAAGGTAACTAAGAATATTAGAAATGATAAGGGAGAAATAGTAACTGACGACACTCCTTTTGAAATAGTAATAGAACGTAAGAAGTCTTCAGATGATCCATCAAACATTGTAGAGAATAATAAAAAATATACCTTAAAATCCACAGAATCAAAAGATACTGGAGTAAAGCATTTAATTGGAAACAATACAGTTTCTCCAGATGGAAAACAAATCTTATCTACAATAGTTAGTAACAAGGATAATTATTTAATTGCTGGTGAATATGTTGTAAAGGAAATTAATATGCCTACTAACAATTATGACTTAAAAGAAATAAAGATTAATGGGACAACCATAAGTAATAGTGGTAGTGGGTATGAGGGAAGCTTTGTTTTATCAAAGGATAGTCCAAATATTGATATAGAGGTGGTAAACCAAAGTATAAAACCAATTACCTTAGATAAAACAGCAACAGAAGCTTCTAGTAGAATCTATGAGATTAACCTTATAGTTAATAAAAATGGAGTAACTGCAAGTAATGGAAAAATAATGGATGTGGTTACTAATGAGTTTGAGATTTTACAGGATAACTTTTATAATGGAAAAGTTTTTAGTATGAAAAATCTCGCTACAGGACAAGACATTAGCCTAGATAAGATAAATTCAAATATAAATGGTAATATCATATCTTGGGAAGGTGTAGAAGTTCCACAAGAGGGAATTTCAATAAAATTTAGAATTAAGGTAAAGAACGATTATTATGGTGGATTAGAAGTAAGTACAAATACAACAGCATCTTTTGAATATACAGACTATAAAGGGGATAAAGTTACTAAGTTATTTCCAGTGCCTCAGGTAAATATACCATTTATTAGAGGAGTAATTACAATAGAAAAGGAAATTGTGGAAAAGGATAGTAATGGCAACTGGGTTACTAGTATTGGTAGTAATAATAAGAAATTTTCTATTTCAGTAGTTGGAGAGGAAAAGTATACTATTGATTTAGAAGGGAATGAAAAGCAAAGTATGTGTTATTATTTAAGGGATAAGGACACAGATATTTCAAGTAACTATAATATGTACTTTAATTATATTACTGCAGGAACCTTTGACATTGAAGAGATTATTCCAATGAATTATGAACAAGTACAAATTTGGATAAATCCTAGTGGAAATGAAGGAGATCCATGGGTTAAGCTTGAGGATTTTCTAAAGGATAGTGCAAATATCAATTCTGGTAGAGTTAAAAATGGAAAGCTTGTTATAGATAAGGTTCATCCAAATTTAAATATTAAAGTTAGTAATACCTTAGTTAATAAGAGCTACTGGATTGATGATTCACAAGTTCCAAATGGTATAATGTACGATAAGAGAACTGTTAACTAGAGGAAAATATGAAAAGGGGTAAAGTGTTTATAAGTTTTATTTTTGTTGGTGTACTTGCCTTTTCGTTATATAAGATTTTAGAAAAGCAATGGAGATATAAGGAGGGGACAAGCACCTATGAAGAGATAAAAGAAATTAGTTATGGGGAAGAGGAAAAATCCTTTGATGACAGGTTAAATTTAATGAAAGGAATTAATTCAGATTATAAGTTCTGGATTAGAGTTGAAAATACAAATATAGATTATCCTGTTGTTCAAGGAAGGGATAATGCCTTTTATCTTTCCCATAATTTTAAAGGGGAAGAGGATATTTCTGGTTGCTTATTTATTGATTATAGGTGTAATACTCAGGATGATAAAAACATTATTATTTATGGTCACAATATGAGAAATGGCTCTATGTTTAATAGCTTAAACAGCTATAAGGAGGATGACTTCTTTAGGAAGAATAATAAAATCATAGTTAGTGATGAGCAGGGAGAAAGGACTTTTGAAATTTTTTCAGTGTTTGTTGCTTCTGGTGAGGATGATAATTTTTCTAGTGGTAATATAAATGAGTACATTGATTTAGTTAAGGGTAAATCAATGTATGAAAGTGATGTAGTTATTGGTAAAATGGATAGAATAATTACATTAGTTAGCTGTAGTTATGAATTTAAGGGAGCAAGAATTGTTGTGGTTGGAAAAGAGTTATCTAGTGAATAAATTTAAGAACTTGAATATATTAAATAACATAGTACAAAATATTAATAATAAACTTTTAGAATGATGAGGGAAGATTATGAACTGGATTTTTGATGAGAATAGAATTTATAGTGAGGATGATAATGGAGAACTTTTAGCAGAGGTTTCTTTCGATTATTTAAATGATGAAGAAATAAATGTTAGTCGTGTTTATGTTAATCCTATTTTGAGAGGAAAAGGAGTAGCAAACGAGGCTATGGTAAAGTTTATGGAGCATTTAAGAATTGAAGGGAAAAAGGCAAGAGCAACTTGTTCCTATGCAAAAGCTTGGCTAGAAAAACAATAGTATAGGAAACTCACTTTTTGAAGAGTGGTGCTCATATTAGTTAAATATGCATTTTTTTTTAAGTTACTTCATACTATCTAAATGAAGGGAGAGATAGTATGGGGGACTTTTCAAATGTAACACCAGAGCAAATTATTGGTATGACTAATGCCCTTACTTTAGCCTTGCTAGAGGGAAGAAGTGTACAAGAAATAAATGTACTGGGTGAATTACTAATAACTGTTGGAAGCTTAATGATGACAGTAGCGGCTCAACAAACATTATTAGAAGTAGAGAATGAGAAAGATAAAAAGTAAGCTAGTTTAATTAATTGAGTTAATATAGACAATCTACAGGATAGATTGTCTTTTTTGCTACCCTTATTTAGAGAAGTTTATTATAATGAAAGTAAGAAAAACTTTGAGGTGCTTTTATGAAGAAAACTTTTGGGATATTTGCGCATGTAGATAGTGGTAAAACAACATTTTCAGAGCAAATACTTTTTAATACAAATACAATAAGAACTAGAGGGAGAGTAGATCACAAGGATTCTTTTTTAGACTCCCATAAAATAGAGAGGGAAAGAGGAATAACTGTATTTTCTGATGTTGGAGTTTTTGAATATAAAGGAGATGAATATTACCTTTTAGATACTCCAGGTCATATTGATTTTTCACCTGAAATGGAAAGAGTAATTCCAACTTTAGATTTTGCTGTTTTAGTTATTTGTGGTGTTTCTGGCGTTTTAGGACATAGTGAAACTGTTTGGAGATTACTTAGAAAGCATAAAATTCCTACCTTTATTTTTATAAATAAAATGGATAGAGAGGGAGCCGATTTAAATAGGGTTCTTTCAGATATAAAGAGTAGTTTAAGTGAGGGCTCTTTTTTATATAAGAGAGATTTAGAAAATGAGGATATTGAGTGTATTGCTGAAAAAGATGAGGAGCTTTTAGAGGAGTATTTTGAAAATGGCTATAATAAAGAGTTGTGGAAGAAGAAAATTGAAGAGCTTACATTTAAAGGAGAGATTTTTCCTGTTGTCTATGGTTCTGCCCTTAATAATGAGGGGATTTTAGAGTCTTTAGAATGTTTTAATGAGGTATTTAAAACAAGCTATGAAGAAGAGGTACAATTTAAAGGAAGAGTCTTTAAAGTAAGATATGATGAAAAAGGAAACAGAATAGTTTTTATGAAGTGTTTAGGGGGAAAACTAAAGGTTAAGGACGAGGTTTCATATATTGTAAATGGGGAAGAAAAAAGGGAAAAAATAAATTCTATTAGAAAATATAATGGAGAAAAGTTTGTTTCAATTGATGAGGGAAAAGCTGGGGAGATTTTTGGTGTTATTGGATTAAGTGAAATTAAAAGTGGAGATGGAATTAATATTAAAGGTATTAAGGACTTGGAAATGGTTCCAAGCTTAAAGGCTAGGGTTCTTTATGACAAAGAAGTAAGTGAAAAAGAGGTTTATAGAATTTTTAAGCTTCTCGAAAGTGAGGAAGGAACCTTAAATGTAACCTTTGATGAGGATTTAAAGGAGCTTCATATTTCTATAATGGGAAAAATTCAGCTTGAGGTTTTAAAGGAAATATTATTAGATAGATTTAATTTAGTGGTGGATTTTTTAGATCCAGAAATTCTTTATAAGGAAACCATTAGGGGAGAGGTAGAGGGATTTGGACACTTTGAACCATTAAAGCATTATGCTGAGGTGCATTTAAAGCTTGAGGAGGGGAAAAGAGGAGAGGGTATTACTTTCACAAATCTTTGTCATAATGATTTTTTATCTCCAGGAAATCAAAATTTAATTAGGACACATATTTTTGAAAAAGAACATAGAGGAATTTTAACAGGCTCTTCTTTAACAGATTTAAAAATTACATTAATTACAGGAAGGTCGCATAATAAACACACTTCTGGGGGAGACTTTAGAGAGGCAACCAAAAGGGCATTGAGACAAGGTCTTGAAAAGGGGGAATGTGTACTCCTTGAACCCTTTTATGAATTTAAGATGGAGATTTCTTCTTCTCTCATTGGAAGGGTTTTAAGTGACATTCAAAGGCTAAATGGAGAATTTAATGAGCCAATTACAAAGGGGGATAATGTTATAATCTGTGGAAGAGGACCTGTTTCAAAGTTTATGAATTATCCTCTTGAGTTTCAAACCTTTACTAAGGGAAAGGGGAAAATTAGCTTTAGAGTTTTAGGGTATTTCCCTTGTCATAATGAAAGTGAAGTTGTTGAAAGAATAGGGTATAATAAAAATGCTGATAGGGAATATACTTCCACTTCTATTTTTTGTTCTAAGGGAGAGAGCTTTCTTGTTCCTTGGGATGAGTGTGAAAAGTACATGCATTGCTTAGAGTAGTGTGTTAATTTATATAGTAGGCAATGAAATAATGAGATTTGAGGTGTTTATTTTGAGTAAATTAGTTAATGCAAAGGAGATTTGTGAGGAGCTTAATCTTACTTTAAAGGTGGTTACTTCTGTAAAATCCTTTGAAACATATAATTGTTATTATAATATTTTTGGTGATAAGGAGGAGCCTTGTAGAAGGATTGTGGTTATTACACCTTTTGAAGATTTAGAAGAAGTTGAGGATGAAAATCCAGCAGAAGAGGTTCTTGAGCCAGTAATTGTTGAGGGAAATCTGTGGATTAAGGATTATCAACTTTTAACCCCACCAAGCCAAATTGATTTAAGGGAGTTTATGGTGGATAGAGAATTAGTAAAAAAGTTAATTAAATAAGTATAAAAAACCTGCACAGTAAGATTTATCTTATTGTGCAGGTTTTTTTACTAAAGTTTTCCGCATAGGTAATTCCTTATAAGTAATATTAATAAATTGAATAAAAACTATTGGACAAGCCAATGAAATTGTTTTAATATAAGTGTGAAAATATTAACAAAAGATGAGGTAAGGTAGATAATGAAAAATAAAAGTTTATTATTAACACTAGCAATGGTAATGAGTTTATCATTAATTGGTTGTGGAGAAAAGAAAGAACAAGAAAAGGCAGATGCAAATACAGCAGCTTCAGCTGGCTACATCAGAGAAACAGATTTAGAGTGGAGTGCACAACCTGAGCTAGGAATTATTAAAGGGGATTACTTTAAAGAAGAAGAGCGTTTTAGACAAGGCCACTTAGGGATGGTTGAAGTGGTAAAAAATGGTGATAAGATAGTTAAGGTTGAATTTAATGAAAATACAAGACCGAACTACTATTTAAGATATTATCAAGATGTACCAAAGAGATTATCAGAGTATAACTTTGATATGGGGGAAAAGAAAGGTGCAGCTTGGATTCAAGGTGTTATTGGTGTTGAAAACCAAATGGTTAAAGAGCAAAGATTAAGTGGAGAATTTGATATTGTTTCAGGTGCTTCAAACTCTGTAAATCAAGCAATGTTACCATTAACAAAGAAGATTGAAGATAGATTATCACAAGGTTCAACTCAAAAATTCTACTCAATAGCAGAAGAGTTAGGAGGAGGACTTACAGGGCAGCTTAAGGTTGTAGTTGATAATGGAAAAATTATTTCATGTAGATATGATGAAATATTTGCAGATTCTCCAGATAAGATAGAAGATGTAAAGTTAAAGAGATTCTACAGAACTTCAAAGTATGAAAGTGTTGAGTATGATGAGCCATCAAGAATTGGATTTAACATTCAAATGGATGCTTTAAATGAAAAGGTTGTTGAAACTCAAAATATGCTTGACTTAACTGGTCTTCCAGCTATTGAGGCTACTGGTGACTATGGTAAGAGTGGATATACAGAAAGAAACACAGCTTGGGACAATTACTTAAAGCTTGCAGATAAGCTTTTAAATGAAATGAAGGCTGATAATGTTATAAAATAGATTTATGAAAATAAGGAGATTAAAACTCCTTATTTTTTTATACATAAAAGCTATAAAATTTGGTATTATAATTAAATAGAATATAAACTTTAAGAAAAAGAGGAAAATTAATGAGAAATATAAAACTTTTAATTCAGTATGATGGTACAAAATATAATGGATGGCAAAAACAAAATGTAAAGGGCCACAAAGCAATAACTATACAAGATAAGTTCGAAAATATCCTTACTAAAATGATGAATGAAGAAATTCAAGTAATTGGGTGTGGAAGGACTGATTCAGGAGTTCATGCAAATAATTATGTAGCTAATTTTAAGTGCAATTCTAATGCTTCATTAGAAGAAATTAAAAAGTATTTAAAGATTTATTTACCTGAAGATATTGTTGTTAAGGGAATTTCAGAGTGTAGTGAAAGATTTCATTCAAGACTCAATGTTAAGAAAAAAACATATGTTTATACAATTGATAACAATCCATATGTTGATGTTTTTCATAGAAGATTTGCTTATTATGTGGAGGAACCTCTTAATGTTGAAAAAATGAGGGAGGGAGCTTCTGTTTTAATTGGTACTCATGATTTTCAAAGCTTTACTAATTTAAAGCCTAAGAATGGGAAGTCTACTGTAAGAACTATTCATAGTATTGAAGTTTTTGAGGAGAATAACATTATTAAGATTAAGTATTCTGGGAATGGTTTTCTTTTAAATATGGTTAGAATTTTAACAGGCACTTTAATTGATGTTGGAAAGGGAACGCTTTCTCCTTCAGATGTGGAGAAGATTTTAAATGCTAAATCTAGAGCTGAGGGAGGGTTTAAGGTTCCTAGCTTAGGGCTTTGTATGGATAGTATTGAGTACTAGTGTGTACATAAATTAGAAGGAAGACTAGGTTAAAAATTTCAGTGTAATTGGCTAAAAGTCAACAAAATAAAAGTTTTTAACCTTATTAATCCTTTTTATATAAGACAAAGTTTATTTAAATAACTTCTTTAATTAATTTCCATGAAATGCTTCCTTCTCTTACTTTTTCTAATGCATTTGTAAATGGAACCCATTCTACGGAATCTACTTCTTTTGATATTGTAAAATTAGATTTTTCCACATTCAGAGCAATATTTAAAATGCATAGTAACATTCATTAAATAAATCACTATTAAGTAAATTAAATCATATATTGAAATGAAAGTTTTAATAAATGAGGTGATTAACATTACTACTATATATTTATCAAAACCAGATGAGTGCATAAAAAAAGGAGAAATATTTGACGTTTATATAAAGATTAAGGATATACCACCATTACAAAGTATTCTAGGTTTTCACAACCTATTAATTTTTAATCCAAGGTTTATTAGTGTTTTGGACTATGATGTAAGTTGTTCAATTTTAAACCCTATTTTATTTCCACCAATAATTAAAATTGATAATTGTGGAGGAATTGTAGATTTTAATGTAGGAAGAAAGAATTCTTATATTGGAGTTATGGGGGGAGTAATATATAAATTAAAGTGTAGAGCTAATGAAAATGGGTGTACTGAAATAATTAATAAAATAGCAGACCTTAGAGATTATTCAGGAGCAAGGATTTTCACAAAAAATTATTCTTTAAGTTTATCAATAAATGTTAAATAATATATGGATAAATAAGAGGACTACTAAAAGTAGTCCTTTTTATAAATTTAGCAAAAGGTTTTGAGATTAATTATGTAACATATAAAAATACAGAACATATTATATTAAGAGAATAAATCAAAGGATAAAATATAATAAGGAGATTTTTGTATGAGTAATAATATTGAAGCCTTACCTCTAAATCCTGAGTTTTTAAATAGATTACAGCAAGTGAATCCTCAAAATAATATGGCTACTCAATCAACTCCACCAAATTTAGAGCTTCCGCCAACAATAATTTTACCGCAGTTTATAAATGAAGGAGCACAGTCACTTCAAACCTTTCCAAGTAGTTATGACTTAAGAAGCTTAGGAAGAGTTTCACCAGTTAAAGATCAAGGGCCAATTGGTTCATGTTGGGCTTTTGCAACCTATGGTTCATTAGAATCATCTCTACTTCCAGGTGAGTTAAATGATTTTTCAGAAAATAACTTAATAAATGAACATGGATTTGACTTAGGTCCAGGAGCTGGAGGGAATCAAGAAATGTCTACTGCATATCTTACAAGATGGAGTGGACCAATTGCAGAAGCTGAGGATCCGTATACAGGTGTAATACACCCATCACCATCAGGGTTAACTCCAGTTAAGCATGTTCAAGAAATAAGATTGTTTCCAAATAGAATATCTCCTACAGATAATGATAGAATAAAAAATGCATTAATGGATTATGGTGCTATTCATGCATCTATATGGTGGGATAATCTTAAGTATAATTCAATTAATTATGCATATTATAATAACACTATTGGGTCTACAAACCACGCAGTAGCTATAGTTGGATGGGATGATAATTATCCAAAAACTAATTTTTTAGTTACTCCTCCAGATAATGGTGCTTTTATTATAAAAAATAGTTGGGGAACAACTTTTGGTGATGGTGGATATTTTTATATCTCATATTATGATGTGTCATTTCAAGCAAGGGCATTATATAGAGAAGCAGAAATGGTAAGCAACTATAAATCAATATACCAATATGATGACTTTGGTTTTTTAAATAGTCTAACTTATTTTCCTTATCAAAACTTCATTTATATGGGAAATATTTTTACAACTTCAAATAATGAGTATCTTAAAGCTGTAGGTTTTTATACTATTGGTGATTATACAGATTGTGTAATTGAGATTTATAAGAACTGTACAGGAAATCCAAATAGTGGAACGTTAGTTGGTACAACAAACTATACCTCTACCATGTATGGATATCAAACAGTAGATTTAAGTAGTCCAATAATGCTTTTAGCTGGAGAAAAATTTTCAGTGTTAATTACACTTACTGTTCCTGCACCAAATAATGCATGGATTGCGATTGAAGAAAGAATTTTAGGATATAGTTCAGGAGTTACAATTAATCCTGGAGAAAGTTTTATTAGTTATGATAAATCAGATTGGACTGATATGAATTTGTTTTCAAGTTGGGCTAATATTTGTATTAAAGCATTTACAGTTGAATCAATTACAAAACCAACAGTGTATCTTGATCCACCAAGTGACTTTATTACAATTTGTAGCAGTAGTGAATCAGGAGAATTTGAAATTAGCGTATCTATTAAGGATTTTACAATAGGACAATCTCTTCTTGGTTTTAGAAGTGTTTTAACCTATGATCCATCAGTACTTCAAACCTTATCATTTGATATTCCAGCAGATTCCTTCTTAAATCCAATAATTACTCCACCAATTATAAATTCAAGCCCTGGGTATATTGAGTTGAATTTTGCAAGATCATCAACAAATACTACTTTATCTTCAGGAGTAATATATAAGGTTAAATTTAAAGCATTAAATCCTGGAACAACAACAATAAACAATATGGTAGCAGATTTAAGAGATGGTAGCGGGAATCCAATTGCTACAATTTTAGAGTCATCAATAATAACTATAGTTAAAACTACTCCTATAATTCCTGGTGACTTTAATAATGATGGTGTAATTAATTTTGAAGATTTACTTTTATTTGCTAAAGCATACAACCATAAAAAAGGTGATGTTGGATGGATGGATTATTTACCAGCTGAATTTGGAACACCTTATGCAGATAAGGATATTGGACCAGCAACAGGAGTACCACCATCTTTAATTATTACACCAGATAATATTGTAAATAATATTGATTATAATGTATTCCGTGAAATATGGTACTATTATAACCCATAAAAAATATATAATAATTAATAGGTAAGAGGCAGTAATTGCCCCTTACTTTTTTACTTTATGAGGAAGTATTTATTGATATAAAGTGTTAATTGAATTGTGCTACTCCATTTTGTGGAATTTAAAATATTGAACAAAAAAGGAACATTATATTATTTTTAATAAAAAATTAATAATACAATGTTCCCCAAAAATTACTTTCTGATATTAAGCAAGTCTAACTATTGATAACTGAGTAGCAGAAGCTAGAGCTCCTTGAACAGGTGCAGTTACAAGAGTAAGAGGAT
>JBOFQV010000158.1:0-9458 GCA_051650705.1 Clostridium sp. | reverse complement strand
TCTTCTGGTAAATCATTAACCACTTCTGATGCATTTATTTCAGTATAAAAAGGTAATTCTCTATAAACATTATATCCATTATTATATGAGTTTAATAATCTTACTCCTAATGAACTATTGAAGAACTCAAATATTCTTTTTGCCCACACTGCTTTATATTCCTGCTCTGTTAATAAGTCTTGTTCAACCATATCCTTTAATTGAGTAATAATTTCTCCAACAGATGAAACCTTATCTAAGTTTAAAGCCTGCATAACAAAATGCATTGCAGTTCCTCTTTCAGCTCCACTTAAACCTTTTTCCTCCTGCATAAACTTTGGCTTAATTAAATTATCCTCTTTGTATATCTGAACACCTTCAAATTCTTCTATTGCCTCTTGGTTTTTCTTCTTTATATCTGAAACTGAGAAATTACTTCTTAAATTTGTTGCATCTTTAAAGTTATACACAAATCCAAGTCTTCTTTCTACTTCTTCATCCACAAATTTTTTTTCATTATTTATCAACAGATTTGATTCTTGAATTTCATCCACAGCTTCATTTTTTTCATCCACAGTTATTTCAGTTTTACTCCAAACTTTAACCTTCCATGTGGATAAGTCATCTTTTATATATGAACTATTATCCCCAATTATATTTCTTAACACCTCTCCATCCTTATGATGACATAAAGCATATCCAATCCAATCTAAATATGATTTTCCCTTCATAACTTCTGATGGTGAAATTCTGCTATTTTCAATGCTTGCACCTGCTACCCACTTTTCCACAGTTTTATCTATTTTATTTGCAGCTCCAGTAATAATTAATTTTTCTTTTGCTCTAGTAAATGCAACATAAAGGATTCTCATTTCTTCCGATAAAGTTTCTAATTTTATTTTTTTCTTAATAGCTTCCTTTGCTAGTGTTGTGTAACTTATTCTCTTATCTAAATTTACATATTCAGGACCTATACCTAAACCATGATGATATAAAATTGTTTTAGTTAAATCCATTTGATTAAAGTTTTTTCCTGCTCCTGATAAGAATGTTACTGGGAATTCTAATCCCTTACTTTTGTGAATACTCATAATTCTTACAACATCTTCATTTTCACCAAGTATTTTCGCACTTCCCATATCACCAGCTGAACTTCTTAACTTATTAACAAAATTGATGAAATTAAATAGTCCTTTAAAACTTGTTTTCTCAAATTGTTTTGCTCTTTGGAACAAGATTCTTAGGTTTGCTTGCCTTAAAACTCCATTTGGCATTGCTCCAACATATCCATAATAAGCAGTATCCATATATAACTTCCAAATCAATTCATCAATTGGAGTATATAATGCCTCTTCTCTCCATTTTTTTAAATTCTCTAATATATTCTTAGACTTAATTTTTAGTTCTTCTGTAAAATCTGAATCCCCATAAGCAATCTCTTTTAAATTTTCATAAAAATAAGCATCTTTATTTATCATTCTTAAATCAGTTAATTCTTCTGCTGTAAAACCAACAATAGGACTTCTTAGTAAAGAAATCATTGGTACATCCTGTCTTGGATTATCTATAACCTTTAATAAAGACATTATTGTCCTTATCTCAATAGCCTCAAAATATCCACTACCTGTATCTGCATAAACAGGAATCCCTTCTTTTCCAAGCTCATCTAAGAATATTTCAGACCAATTCTTTGTTGCTCTTAATAAAATTACTATATCCTTGTATTTTAAATGTCTATAGCTATCAATATTTCTATCATATACCTTAAAGGTTTTTCCAGAAGATCTATCCATTAACTCCTTAATTCTTTTAGCAACTATTCTTGCCTCTAAATTAATTGAACTTAAATCCTCTTCTTCAGTTTCTTCATCAAATTCTACTTCTTCTTTTTTATCTATTATGTGAAGTTCAATAGGACCTCCAACCTCAATTAACTCATCATCACATTCCTTATAGCTAGCACCTAAATTTAATGCTTCATCATCTGTGTATTCAAGTTCTCCAACCTCTTTTGACATTGTTTCTTTAAAAATATAATTTGTACCTGTTATAACTTCAAATCTACTTCTAAAGTTTTTGTATAATTGAATCTTTCTCTCTTTACCTTCTGTTAGAGAATACTTTCTATACTTATCTAAAAATAATTCTGGTTTTGCCTGTCTAAATCTATAAATGCTCTGTTTAACATCTCCGACCATAAAAACATTAGGATCATCTGAATATTTTCTTGAAACTAAATCAATTATTGTTTCTTGAACATTATTTGAATCCTGATACTCATCAACTAAAACTTCATCAAAGTATTCCTTAAATTTTAATGCAATTTTTGAAGGTATAATATTTCCATCCTCTTCAGCTATTAATATTTTTAAACATAAATGTTCAAGGTCATTAAAATCAAGAATTCCTTTTTCCTTTTTCTTTTTTTCAAATCTCTCTTTAAATTCTAAAACTAGCTCTGTTAGCTTTTTCATAAAAGGATAAACATCTTGTGTTGATTCTAAGAACTCATCTGGAGACATTGAAAAAATATTATTTTTATATGAAGTTATCTTCTTTTTAACATCATCTCTTATCTTCTTAACTAAAGCTTGTGATTTTTCATCAGTAATCTTGTCTTTCTTAATAGTTTTTAATCGTCCAAAATTAACACTACTGAATCCAACATATATGCTTGATAATCCATTTCCTATATTGTTATAAAGATTTCTAAGCTCATTTATATCACTTTCTAAGTTTTCTAGGTATGGTTCTAGTCCATCTGTTTCATTTACTATGTCCCTAGCCTTTTGAATCATATTAACGCATCCATCAACCTCTAATTTTGCATCATCCTCTAAAATCTTTACCCATGTTGTTTTGTTTAATTCTTCAATAGACTTTACATTAAATTCTTCTGCCGATTTTTTAAGCCACTCTTCTGGCCATGGCCCACTCATACAAAATCTAAAAATCTCTAACACTAACTCTTTTAATTTTTGATCATCTCTTGATGTTGAATATGCTTCTACTAATTTTAAAAATTCCTCATCTTCCTTTTCATATTCCTCTTCAAATAACTCATCAATTATCTCAAGCTTAATTAAAGTACCTTCAGTTTCATCTCCAATTCTAAACCCTGGATCTAAATCTATTGTATGAAAATTATTTTTTATTACATCTAAGCAGAATGAATGCATTGTTGTTATATTTGACCTACTTAACAATGTTAATTGCTTTTGTAGATTTTTTGACCCAGGATTTTTTTCTAAAGCTTTTGTTATTGCTTCTGCTATTCTTTCTCTCATTTCAGCAGCAGCAGCATTAGTAAATGTAACTACTAAAAGCCTATCTATATCTACAGGGTCTTCATCATTGGTTATTATCTTTATAATTCTTTCAACTAATACAGCAGTTTTTCCAGAACCAGCAGCTGCTGCAACTAATAAATTACATTTTCTTGTATCTATAGCTTGTTGTTGCTCATTTGTCCATTTAGTTTTCCCCATTGATTACTTCCCCCTCACTAATTTTTTCTTCTATCTTGTTCCATAAATCATCTTCACTTTTCTTCATTATAAGCTTATACTTATTATCTTTTATACTAGTATCAAACTGACATATTGATGAATAATCACAATAACTACAATATACCGTGCTTTGAGTTTTACATGGTTCTATCTTAATATTTCCACTTAACATATCCTCACAAAGCTCTTTCATTTTTTCATTAACATACTCTCTTAATATGTTAAATTGCTCTTCAGTTATTACAGAACTCTTTGAATCAAAATTTCCATCCTTCTTGATTTTAGCTGGAATTACTAAAGAATACTCAGTAATATTTCTATCCATTGCTTTAACAAGCTCTACATCCTTCAATACTAATCCATTCATCTTTAATTTTTCTAATACCTTCTTTTGAATTTCCTCATCTTCTAATTCATTTTTACTGCTTATTATAGGGTCATCAATTCTAAAATAAAGTATTGCACCTGGCATTGCACCAGTTTTTAAAATCTCCTTTGAATTTCTTAGTAGCGCATCTAAATAAACTAACAATTGCATTTGCAGTCCATAATAAAGCTCATTTAAATCAAACTTCTTGTTACCTGTTTTATAGTCTACAATTCTTATATAAGTGTTACCATTTAAATCTAAGGTATCTACTCTATCTATTCTCCCTGTTAAATATACCTTTTCTCCTGATGGTAAATCTAAAGCTATAGGATCTCCATCTCTTGTACTACCAAAAGAGAATTCATTACTAAATACCTCAAACTCGCCTCTTCTCATTTGTTCTGCTATAACTGAAACAGATTTCGTTACAACTCTTTTAAATCTATCTGCAAAATATTGATATCTTTTTGTTGAATTTAATATTGATGAACTTTCTTCTCTTAATTTTGTATCTATAAGTTCTTTTATTATTTTTCCACATCTCTCATTTGTTAGCTCTGACCATGCTATTTTTTCTTTTTTAACCTTTAAAGTAAAGTTATCTAGAATTTCATGCATAAAGCTACCCAAATCTGGTGCAGAAAACTCATATATTTTTCTATCCCTAGCCTTTAATCCATATTGTACAAAATAAGAAAATGGACATTCAGCATATTTTTCTAATCTTGAAACATTAAATAATAATTTTTCATTATCATTTTGATATAACTTCTTTAATTTTTCTCTTGATACTTTGTCTCCTAGGTTAGAATATCTTAAGCCATTAAAAACAGCATTACTTTTTTCATTAAACTCATTTTGTCCTTTAAACCAATTAAAAACATCCTTCCAATATTCGTCTATATCAGCCCCATCAAAATCTCTTCTTAAAGCTAATATCAATTCATTAAATGTTGGAATTGGTGCTGTTACCTTACTTAACTCATCAACCGCTTCTTTTATATTGTATATATCACTTTCTTCTTGAAGGTGTTGAAGAATTCTTTTTATTCTTGGAATTATTATTGATGGTCTTAATGACTTACCTTCAAAATCAGCCATTGGATAAGAAAGCATAAGATAATTACTTGGAATAGTTAATGCTGTATAAACCATAAATTGCTCTTCAAAAGCTCTTGCCTTTGTTGATGAAGCTAAATCTATTCCTTTTTCACTTAATATTTCTCTGTCTCTATCAGATAATATCCCCTCTTCTTTACTTGCACTTGGTAGCACTCCATCATTAACGCCAACAATATATAACGCCTTAACATCTCTTCCTTTTATTCTTGCTATATCACCAATGTTAACTTGATCTAACGCTACAGGAATAACTCCAATCTCTTTTCCTTGGAATCCAGCCATTAATATCTTTGAAAACTCATATATTGAAACTTCATCTTCACCTAAAACATCAACTGCTTGATCTAATATCTCCATAACAATCTTAGGAACTTGAGAATATTCCTTAACTTTATCCTCTAACCCAAGCTCCTCAAAGTTCTTAATCCACTCTTCAACTCTCTCTAACACCTTTAATTCTACTAAGAATTCATAAAGTGCTATGCACATTTCTCTAACAGTATGTCTACCTACTATTTTATTTCTTAAGTTTAATAATGGTTCTCTAACCGCTTCCATTATTTCTTTTAGTTCAAGCTCTTCTCCCTGAAGCTCATCTTCATTATCAATGCTCCATCCACCATCATTAACTTTTTCTGATATCCATTTATATCCCTTTATTCCATGTGCCAAAACAAAATTTTCTAGCTTATCAATATATTCACCCTCTAATCCTGTTAAACCACTTTTTAAATACTTAAATACACTTTCATAGTTCCAATTTGTATTTAAAACATCAAAAGCAGATAATATTAAAACTATTAAAGGATTGCTTAATACTTGAACCTTTTTATCTAAGAAAAATGGTATATCATAATCTTTAAAAATTACTGATGTTACTTTTTCATATTCTTCTACATTCCTACAAACAACAGCTATATCTCTATATCTATAATCCTTATCTAGTACAAGCTCTCTAATGTCCTTTGCAACGGTTTCTATCTCATCATAGCTGTTATTACCCTTATAAAGCCTAACATCCTTTATAGGCTCACTATATTGCTTAAATGGATATGAGAAAAAATGTCTTTCTATATGAGCAAGCTCTTTACTTCCTAAATATCTCTTGCTTATTTTTTGATTTAAGTTTATAGGCTCTAAATAACCTATATGATTTTCTTCCATCATCTTTAAAATCTTATTTTCAGTATTTTTTATTGCATTGAAGATATCTGTAACTTCTCCTTCTCCACCATTACCAAGCTCATCTATACATAAAGTTATATTTATTGTCTTACATTTCTTAGATAACTTTTTTATAATCTCAACTTGTTGTGGAGTAAATGTTGTAAACTCATCAATCCAAACTTCTGCTCCATCATATAAATCACAATACTCTAGTTTTTCAGCCAATAGTGTTAATTCATCATCGCCATCTATTACATTCTTTTCAATACTATTATTAAAATCCTCAAATAATATTGATAAATCTCTTAATTTCTCCTTTAATTCTTCATCTTCACCCCTTAGTCCTTCTTCTTTTAGCATTTCCGGGGTAATATTATATTTTTTAAATTCAGTTATAGTCTTACTAACTATATCTATAAAACCTTGCTCTCTAGCTATTTTATTAAAATAATGTAACTCATCACCTTTTTGTTGAAGAAGTCTATATATAAGCATGCTTTTTCCAGCATCACTCATTGTACTTTTTACTCTTCCACCGCACTTTTCAAAGACTCTATGTGCCATTCTTTTAAAGCTTAATACATCTGTCCTTAATAATGCCTTTTCTCCGGCCCTGCTTAATAAATTTTTTTCAGATTGGAATGTATACTGCTCTGGCACTAAAAGAATTAATTTATTTTGATTATTATTCTTCATTTTCTTTTCTATTTGTTCTAAGCAAAATGTGCTTTTTCCACTTCCTGCTCTACCATATATAAATCTAATAGCCAATCTATTCAACTCCCATTTTTAATATATATTTTAAATTCTATAATTTTCAATTTAATCCTCTATATTAATTATAAACATCTTTTACCATATTTAACGATTTATTTTTAAAAAATTAAGCTAATACTCAAAAATAATGAATACTAGCTTTTATATACAATAAAAAAGCACCTAACATACGTTAGATGCTTAATGGCGGAGAAACCGGGATTTGAACCCGGGCGCCAGTTGCCCGACCTACGCCCTTAGCAGGGGCGCCTCTTCAGCCACTTGAGTATTTCTCCATGTGCCCTCTATATTATTTAAAATATATGTGGCGGAGAGAGTGGGATTCGAACCCACGGTACGCTCACACGCACGCCGGTTTTCAAGACCGGTGCCTTAAACCAACTCGACCATCTCTCCAAGCTACATTGATAATTATAACAACCTTATTAATCAATGTCAACTACTTTTACTAATTTTTTTTAAGATTTAAATCTACTTTTTCTTTTGCTTTTAACATTCAGTTGCTATAATTAATAAAAACAATAATAAAGGAGATTGTGATGAATTTATATGTATCTGATTTAGACGGTACACTATTAAATAGTGACCAACTTATTACCCCTAACTCAACTAAAATAATAAATGATTTGATAGAAAATGGACTGAATTTTACAGTTGCTACAGCTAGAACTCCTGCAACTGTTGTAAAACTTCTTGAAAATCTAAATATTAATATGCCAATAGTAACAATGAATGGTGCTACCATATATGATATCAAAAATGATAATTATATTGTTGCTAATTCTATTACAGAAAAACAGACCAAACAAATAGTTGATATATTAAATAAGCATAATAGAAATTCTTTTATTTATACATTAAAAAATAATCATCTGTATGTTTATCATCAAGATTTTCAAAATGAAGAAGAAAAAAATTTTTATGAAGAAAGAAAAGAAAGTAAATTTAAAACTTTCTTAAAAGAGGATGTTCCTTTAGGAGCAAATGTTCTTTATTTTACTATTATGGATACGAAAGAAAATATAGATATCATTTATAATGCTGTTAAAAGCATTTCTGGGCTTTATTTAGTAGCATATAAGGATATATATTCCCATTCTACTTATAATCTTGAAATATACAGCGAGAAGGCTTCAAAAGCTAATGCTATTAAACATATAAAAGAGAAATTTAATTTTGAAAAAGTAATTACCTTTGGAGATAATTTAAATGATCTCCCAATGTTTAAGATATCTGATGAGTGTTATGCTGTAAAGAATGCATTAGAAGAACTAAAAGAACTTGCTACTAATACTATTGAATGTAATAACTCTGACGGAGTTGCTAACTTTATTTTATCTCATTACAAAAATCTATAGCTAAGAGCTATAGATTTTTTTGAAAATAAAAAAAACAGTAGCCGTTGCTACTGTTCTCTTTGGCGGAGAGAGTGGGATTCGAACCCACGGTACGCTCACACGCACGCCGGTTTTCAAGACCGGTGCCTTAAACCAACTCGACCATCTCTCCTTGCTTACAGAGGATATTATATCAACCTCTGTAAAACTTGTCAACATATTTTATATAATTTTTTTAAATTATTTTATTTCATTACAATTCATGAATCTTCTTAATGCTTCTGGCATTTCAACTGACCCATCTTCTCTTTGATAATTTTCAAGTATAGCTGCAAATGTTCTTCCTATTGCTAAACCTGATCCATTTAAAGTGTGAACGAATTGTGGTTTATCCTTTGGAGTTTCTTTGTACTTAATATTAGCTCTTCTTGCTTGGAAATCTTCAAAGTTTGAACAACTTGAAATTTCAACATATCTATTGTAGCTTGGCATCCAAACTTCAATATCATACTTTAATGCAGCAGTGAATCCTAAATCACCCTTGCATATTCTAACTATTCTATAAGGTAATCCTAAACCTTGTAACACTGACTCTGCATCTTGAACTAACTTATCTAACTCTTCATATGATTGCTCTGGCTTACAGAACTTAACTAACTCAACTTTGTTAAATTGATGTTGTCTTATTAATCCTCTAGTATCTCTTCCAGCTGATCCTGCTTCTGCTCTAAAACAAGCTGAATATGCAGCATGCTTTATTGGAAGTTGATCTCCAACTAATACTTCGTTCTTGTACATATTAGTAACTGGAACCTCAGCTGTTGGTATTAAGAAATATCCATTGTTTTCTACCTTAAATGCATCCTCTTCAAACTTTGGTAATTGACCTGTACCTGTCATACTATCTCTATTAACCATATATGGAGGTAATACTTCTGTATATCCATTTTCAACAGTATGAGTATCTAAGAAGTAGTTAATAATTGATCTCTCTAATCTTGCTCCAAGTCCCTTATAAACTGTAAATCTTGAACCTGAAACTTTTCCTCCTCTTTCAAAATCAAGAATATCTAAATCTGTTCCTAAATCCCAGTGAGCCTTTGGTTCAAAGTTAAACTTTGTTGGTTCTCCCCAAACCTTTATTTCTATATTATCTTCATCCGTTTCCCCATCTGGAACTTGTGGGTTTGGTATATT
>JBOFQV010000157.1:0-1699 GCA_051650705.1 Clostridium sp. | reverse complement strand
TCCCTATAAGTCACCCCTCTTCCACAAAGCTCAAGTAAAAAATCCACATCTATAATCATGTCCCCAGGAGTAAGAACCACAGTCTTACCCCTGAAGAAACCTTCATTTTCCTTGAACCTAGCCAAAAGAAGTAGGGTGATTAAAACAACCTTTTCAGTAGGATTAGACTCCTTCCAAACCCTACTTTTAAAAATCCTTCTATAAAGCTTAATCCACCCATCAAACATACCTCTACCTACCTTCTAAAAATTTAAACTCCTAATACTTGCCTTCTTAATTTTTTCAGGAGCCTTCATTATCTCCCTTTTACACTTCACTCCATTATCAATGACAAGCTCCTCATCCCTAGTAACCACAAGATTTATAACTTGTCCATCCACATCAATAATCTCATTAACGCTTTCTCTTCCATCAATAAACACAAAGGCAGAAACTCCATAACTATTCCCAAAAGCATTAATAATATCTAGCCCACAATTAACCCTAGCTGCAGTGTTCAACACAGAAAAAGGAACACCATTATAAGTACATTCACAGCACTCCATAATCCCTCCATTTATCTGCTCATGGAAAAGCTTAAACTTAACCATAGAAAACTTAGAATTAATCTTGTCCTCAAGCATAGAAATCTTACATCTAACAAACCTTTCACAAAGCATAAGCTTCTGCTCAAAATCAGCCTTCTCCCTCTTATTTTGGGCTATTCCCTCCTCAATTTGAGCCATTCTTGTGTTAATATCCTTGTTGTACACATCATAGCCAATAGAATGCTTAAGCTTGTCTATATCAGTAGTAAGATCAAAAATCCTACAATCCACATTTCTTTCCTCACTATAACTATTTAAGGTAAGATTAATCTTATCAATTTCATCCATTAAAATAGCAGATTTTAAGTCAAGCTTAGAAATTAAAGCATTAACCTTTCTTCTAGATTCCTCAATAATCTCAAGCTCCCTTAAAAGCTCCATTCCCTCTAAATTAATCTCCTTAAACTTTTCCTCTTTTCTCTCCTCAAACAAGGCTTTTCTATCCAAGTTCATAAGAGCTAAAAAGTCCTCAGAAAACTCCCTTTGGCAAAATGGACATTCCTCCATTTCCTCATATTCCTTTGATGAATAATCCTCCCACTCATCTCTAAGCTCCTGCATTTTCTTCTTAATACTAGAGATTTTTTCATCAAATATAATAATGTCATATTCACACAAAGAGCTTCTTCTATTAAGAGAGTCAAGCTCCTCATTAATTTCAACAATTCTTCTCTCATTTTTAACCCTTTCCTCACCAGTTAAAAGCTCAAGCTCTCTCCTCTTTTCCTTTAACTGCTCCCTAAGCTCTTTAAAGTCCAAGTTTACAAGCTTTCTTTCACACTCATCCATTCTAATTTCACCCTCACCAATGGACTTCTTCACCTTTGAAATCTCAAGCTTATACTTCTTCATAAGGTCATCAATTCCAAACCTTTCAAGCTCATCCTTAATTTTTTCAAGCTCCTTATACTTTGAAACAACCTCATCCCAGCTAATATCTCCAGCAATATCAACAAGGTATTCCCTTTGCTTCTCCCACTTTAACCCTGTAAAATAATTGGGATTAATAAGAATCTTTAAAAGCTCCTCATTAATAAGCTCATTAACCTTTTTTGAATACTCAGTTTGGGAGCAAGCTATTCCATCAACCTCAAATAAAGTTTCATGCCCCT
>JBOFQV010000156.1:0-3170 GCA_051650705.1 Clostridium sp. | reverse complement strand
TTAAATCTTTATTTAAATAATATTTCAGATATAAGCCAAATTTCTACTCTTACAAAGCTAAAAAATGTATCTTTTGAAAAAAATGTTATAGCAGATTGTTCACCACTTTCAAATCTATCAACGCTTGAATCAATAGATTTAACAGGAAATTATATATCAGAAATTTCCTCCTTAAGCTCATTACCACAGCTTAAAAATCTATCTGTAAACAGTAATGCTATTTCTGATATATCCTGTATATCAAACTTTAAAGCACTTGAAAACTTTAATTTCATGTATAATCCAAATATAAAGGATATTACTCCACTTAAGGCTTGCTCCACTTTAAAAGCAATTACTTTAACTGGTGAAACCATTACTGATTATACTCCTTTTGCTGATTGTACTTTTAATATTGATTTTATGGATAGCTTTGACTTTCTTCAAAATAGTACTGCAATAAAGGATAATAATGTTATTCTTCAGGGGTTACCCAAAATTAAAGATAAGGATGGAACAGTTTATAGTGTTAATAATGCTATAATTTTTATTGGAGAGGATGAATACACCTCTGGAATAACAGAAGGTGATAATATAATTATTGATAGGGACAAGTATCCCGGTACCTATGTGAATGTTAATGTTTATTATTCCTTAAGTGTTGGAAAGATACAACTAAATTATAGAGTTCTTTTAAATGCTGATGATTTTTCTTATTTAGACAACATTAAAGATGATAGAATAACTGCAATTGGAAAGATTGCAAATACTACTTCTAAAAAATATGCTAATTTTGCTCCAGAGCAATGGGCAACTCTTGAAGCTGCAACATCTAATAGTGATAATTTCAAATTATTTAAAGGTGTTTTCTTGCTACTTAATTCATTATATAGAAGTCAGGATTCTACAGCCCAAGAGCTGAAAACCCTTATAACCTGCTTGAAAAACATACCTGATGAAGATAAGTTTTCAGTTCCTGATATTGGTTTTATGAATGATATTTTTAGGAACTATCTATCAATTTACAAGACTAGAACTATTACTGAAAAGGATAGAGAAACCCTTACTGCTTTAAAGGAACTTGTTGATGTGTTTGATAATCTTACTCAGTCACTTAATGATCCTCTTTACAATTCTTTAAAGGGTGATCTTCTAAAGATTATTGACAAGCTTCCTCCTTCTAAGGATTTTAATGGAGATGGAGTTGTTGATGTTATTGATTTATCACTTTTAGGGGAGAAGTATAATATGAATTCTGAAAGTGAGGGGTTTGAAGTTAGATTTGATCTAAATGGGGATAAAATCATAGACCTCTATGATCTTGTTAATCTTGCTAATTTACTATAAATAGGGTGCATACTAGGAAAAATATTTCTTTCGTTTTCTCCGTCGGCAAGCTCCAAGTCGACACTCCAGAAATATTTTTCCTTATTATTGTTTTATCCCTTATTTCAGTTACATTAGCTCTTTGGGTTTTGAGTCGGCAAGCTCCAAGTCGACGCACCATAAAATTTTTTACCTATTTATGTTTTATCCCTTATTTACAGTTACATTAGCTCTTTGGGTTTTGGGTAGACAAGCTCCAAGTCGACGCTTCAAAAAAATTTTTCCCTATTACTGTTTTACCTTTTATTTATTGTTACATTAGCTCTTTTTAAAGTAGCTCTGTGTATTTTTTGCTTGTTCCTTTTGCTTTTTCTACTGGATATTTTTTTTCGTTTTTATCCATCTTTTTATGGATAATGTCTTCTATATTTACACCTAAAGCATCTGCCATGTGTAGACAATAGACCATTACGTCTGATAATTCTTCACTGACTTTTTCTTTATCAAAATCATTGTCCCATAAAAAATGTTCTAATAATTCTCCTGCTTCTATATTTATTGCCTTTGCTAGATTTTCTGGTGTGTGAAATTGTGACCAATCTCTGTCATCTCTAAATTTTCTTACTCTTTTCTTTACTTCTTCCATAGTTTATCACCTTCTCCTCATAGATTTTATAATTAAAGTTTATACTACTTCTTTGTTAACTTCAAATTTTCAAATTCTTTAACAATCTCAATTAGTCTCTTATCTAAAAAGCTTCTTCCCTTTTCACTAATATCACTAGGAATACCATAATAAGCCTCAGCAACACCACCAGCAATAGCAGCTATGGTATCGCTATCCCCACCAATAGAAATAGCATTTCTAATAGCATCCTCAAATCCATTAGACTCAAAAAAAGCCTTCAAAGCCTGAGGAACAGTGTCTTGACATGTTTCATTAAACTTATAACTATCCCTAATAGAATCTAAAGTGAAATTCATACTATAATAATTATCATTAATATACTTCTCTATATCAACAATATCCATTCCTTGACGTGCTAGAAAAATAGCAACTGTTGTTGCCTCTGCTCCCTTTAGCCCCTCATAATGATTATGGGTTACACAGGTTACCTTCCTTGACAAATCTATTGCTTCCTCTAAAGTTTTTGCAACAAAACCACAAGGGCTAACTCTCATAGCTGCTCCATTTCCAAAACTTTCATATGGCTTTGGATTATCTGAATACATCCATTGAAAGAACCTCCCTCCATACCCTGATTCAGGATATGGTTTCCCTACTTTTCTCATCCACTCCACTGCTTTTTCACTTAAATCTTCATAATTCTCTTTACTTTCAAGTATTGCCTTTCCAATAGCTATGGTCATTATTGAATCATCTGTGAAAAAACATTTCCTGGATAAAAATTCGAAATCCTTTGATCTGTGATTGTCCCACTCAAATCTTGAGCCAACAATATCTCCAATTATTGCACCTAACATTATACCCCAACCTTTCTCAAATCTTAATTAAATATTATGCCCCTTAATACTTAATATTCTAGATTTTTTACTAATTAAAGGTAAAATCCTCTCCCATAAGTTCTTATAATTCACCATCATACACTTCATTAACTATTTCCACATCTTCAATAAATTCAGGCTCCATAAAATCATGAATAGAAATCTCTTTAAGTCTTACCTCAATTTCATTCTTATTTATATTAATTTCCTCAACCACAAAATTATTTAAGTTTACCTTATCATTTATATATAAATCTCCAAGCTTCTTTGCATCTAAAACTAAATGCTCCCCTTCAACAAAAACACCTTCTACTTCCTCAAAGGATGAAATAACATACTTTAAAATTACCTTCTTTAGC
>JBOFQV010000155.1:0-12568 GCA_051650705.1 Clostridium sp. | reverse complement strand
TCGTGAAGTCTCATTAAGTTTTCTTTAACATACTTCTTATTTTCCTCTTCATTTTCAAAATTTGTACAAGTAAATTCTTCAATAAATCCATCCTTAAAGTTTAACTCTAGATTATAGTATTTTAACCCTAAATAAGTTTCCTTTAAGTGAAGAACTCCTGTTGTTCCTGCTAATTTTGGTGATGTAAATACTTCTCCTAGTGGAATATTAACATCAGCCACACAGTTTACAAAATTTGTTTCTTTTTCTGGATTCTTTATTTCAGCAAGTGCAACCTTAATATCTGTTTTATTTCCATTGCATCCTTTAACATGAACATATTCACCTTTATCTAATGCATCAATTATATGTTGTTGGATTGGTTCATATGTCTCATTATCCATCATATTAACCTTTAAGGTTTCCTCAAATATTTCTTCAAACTGCTCTCCAATCTCTGGTGATGGGAATGCAATTATTGAAAAGCAAGTTTCCTCTGATGGATAATATTTTTCAAAGATTTGATTCATTTCATTTTGTTTTTTTCTGCTTAACTCTTGTTGCTCCTTATTTAATGTAAGAGCTTCTTTTTTACTTTTTGGAGCAAATGGTTTTTCACCAAAGCTTCTATAGGCCTCAATTCCACAAACTTGCTTCATTATATCTGCATTATTTATGAAAGATTGTTCCCATGCTCTTTTAAACATTTCTGTATAGTTAACATCAAAATACATGGCTTCGTCAAATCTATGGTCATATTCATATTGTCTATTTGTACTAGTTCCATCAACTCTAAATACTGCAACCTTCATATTTTCCTTTTTAAAATCTTCAATTAGTTGCTTAATAATAATTTCTTGACCAATTGGATAGAACAATCTAACTACTTTTCTATCTCCTCTTTTTTTATTTTCCATTATAAAGCCTCTAATATATCCTTGAACAGCTGTATTTGTAAGCTTCTTAATCTTTTCAACTGGATATTTTTGAAGGAATTCTGCTGTTTTAATTTCATTTTCTGAAATATAAGAATCATATTTATATAGATACTTTATATCCATTAAATCTGAGTTGAATATAATGTCTTGATAAAAATTATATTCTGCTCCATATCTTTCAAATAATTCACAACTTCTTTCATGAATAAAGAACTCTTCATCTAAAAAGCATTTATTAATTATATTTTTAACTTCCTTTGAGTCATTATTTTTGTATAACTCAACAAAGGTTTCTAATTTCTTTTCTAATGATATTAATCTATTTCTATATGCAAACCCAATAGCCCCTCTAACTCCAGCATAAAAAGCAGAAAAACAAGCTCCATTCTCTTCTCCAAGCTCCTTAACTGCATATTCTGGATTTCCAAAGCACTCTTCATAATTTTCTTCTAATAACTCTTTATACAGCTCTTTATTTTCTTCTTGAAGCACTTCTAAAGAAAGTTTATCAAAATCCTCTTCAATATGATTTTTTCTAACCTTTTCTATATTTAAAATAAGCTTTCCAAGGCTATTAAAATATCTAGAGTTTGAATCCTCTTTATTTTCTGTATCTGCTACAACTCCCCCAACTTCTTCCAATTCACTTTCATACTTTTTTAAAACCTTTTGGTTTTCTTCATTGTAATTGTTTTTCCACATCATAGCCCACTTCTCCTTACTTCCTTAATTCTTATACTACTAATAATATCAAAAACACTAAATATCAACAAGTAAACTATGAGAGTTTTAACCATTTTTAGAAAATATTATTTAAAACTACTTTTTAAAGCAACAATTCTATTTAAAACCTTGTTATTTTTTGTTGATAACTTCGAGTCATTTATAAAATAACCATGTCTTATTAATTGTATTCTCTCATCATCATTTATACTTTCAAATTCCTTTTCTTGTATGAATCTTTTGGCAAACGTCTTCCTCCAAATCTTTCTTTATTAATCTGTCAATGAAATTTAGATTTTCTGTACTCATATTTTTTCTCCTTTCTGATTTTTAAAATAAAAAAACTCCCGTCCTAGAACCTACTATAGTTCTAGGGACGAGAGATAAACTTCGTGTTGCCACCCTAATTTATTAATATGTCTTCATATTAAACTCTTCAAGTACGGCATTATTTTAAAAATGCTTATACTCTAGTCCTGTAACGGGAACCCCCGTCATAGCATCATCTTAAAATTTTAAGAATCCGTATGAAGCTTAGAGCCTTGGTTCAATAAATTCTTCTTTACTCCCTTTCAGCATACAGGAGTTCTCTGTAAAAGATTAACTTATCTACTCTTCTCATCATTGCTTTTATATATTTATTATATACTATTCTAACTATTCAGATTTGTCAAACTAAAAACTCTAATTCACAAAACACTGTGAATTAGAGTTTAATTAATTTGTATTAAAATACTGGAATTACAGCTCCATCATATTTTTCTTCAATAAATTTCTTAATTTCTGGAGAAGTTAAAGCCTTCTTTAAAGCCTTTGATTTTTCACTATTTTCATTTTCCTTCTTAACAGCTATTAAGTTTCCATAAGGCTTAGCTTCTGGAGTATTCTTATCTTCTTGAATTAATCCCTTTTCCTTATAAGAAATCTTGTTTTCTAAAGCATAGTTACCATTAATAACAGCAGCATCAACCTCTTCTAATGCCTTTGGAATTGCCGCAGCTTCTAATTCCTTAAACTTTAAGTTCTTTGGATTTTCTGTAATATCTCTTGGAGTAATTAATTCTCCATCCTTAACCTTAATAACACCATTCTTTGCAAGTAATTTTAATGCTCTTGAACCATTTGATGAATCATTTGGAATAGCAATAGTTGCTCCATCCTTTAAGTCCTTAACGTCCTTCACAGTATTTGAATATAATCCAAGTGGTTCTAAGTGAATTTGAACTAATGATACTAAATCATAATTATTTTTCTTATTTTGATCTTCTAAATAAGGTATGTGTTGGAAGTAGTTTGCATCAATACTTCCTTCAAATAATGCTCTATTTTGAGAAGCATAATCTGTAAATTCTTTTAATTCTACCTTATATCCTTCCTTCTCTAATAGTGGAATAGCTTCTTTAACTATTTCAGCATGTGGTACTGGTGATACTCCAATTTTTATTGTTTTATCTTCAGCTTTTCCTCCACATCCTACTATTCCTAATGCTAAAACTCCTGTTAATATTATTGATAATAAACCTTTCTTTTTCATTCTAAAGTCCCCCTTTAAATTTAATCTAATTTCTATCTTGATAATCTCTTATATAAATAATTTCCTAAAGATTGAAGTGCTTGTACCATTATTATAAGTATTATTACAGTTATTATTGTTATTTCAGTTTCATTTCTATGGTACCCATATCTAATAGCAACATCTCCAAGTCCCCCACTACCAATAGCTCCTGCCATTGCTGAATATCCAATAACTGATATAGTTGTTAAAGTAAGTCCTGATACTATTGCAGGAATCGCTTCTACAATCATTACCTTAAAAAGAATTTGTGTGTTTGAAGCACCAAAAGCTCTTGCTGCCTCTATTACACCTTTGTCCACTTCTCTAAGTGCATTTTCTATAATTCTTGCAACAAATGGTGCTGTTGCAATTGTTAAAGGTACTATTGCTCCTTTAACATCAATTGAAGTTCCCATAATTGCTCTTGTTACTGGTACTAATACAACCATTAAAATTATGAATGGAAAACTTCTTAATGTATTGATTATAAAATCTAAAGTTTTGTAAACTAGCTTATTTGGTGCTAATCCATCTGGTGCAGTCAATGTAACTAATATTGCTGGAAAGAATCCTAAAATAACTGCAAAGAAGGTTGATGGAACTACCATCGCTATTGTTTGTATTAAAGCTTCTTGAATTAAATCCATTATTTTAGCACCTCCCATTGCATTGATTTATTTCCTAAGTATTTTTCAACTTTTTCTAAATCTTCTTCATTAATATTAATAACTAAACTTCCCAAAACATTTTCTCTAAACTTTTCTAGCTTTCCAAAAACTATTGAGAAATCAATATTTACTTCCCTTGCCATTTTTGTGATTAATGCATTTTCTGAGCAATCACTTGGGAAGAATATTTTTATATTTACTCCCTCTGTAGGAAGTGTTTCATCATCATTTTCCCCTAAGAATTTCTTTAAATGAATTCCTGGCTTTAAGAATAACTCATCAGCCCTTCCACAAGCCTTAAGTTCTCCACCTTCTATTAAAGCAACTCTCTCACATACTTCCTTAACAACTTCCATTTGGTGTGTAACAATAACTATTGTTATTCCAAGCTCCTTATTAATATTAGCTAAAAGGGCTAATATATCTTTTGTTATCTTTGGATCTAAAGCCGAAGTTGCCTCATCACATAATAAAATTTCTGGATCTAGTGCAAGTGCTCTGGCAATTGCAACTCTTTGTTTTTGCCCCCCACTTAGTGAAGCTGGCTTTTCCTTTGCCTTCTCCTCTAAGCCTACTAATTTTAATAACTTTTCTACCTTTTCTTTTATCTCATGTTTTTTATAACCCCAAACCTCCAAAGGAAGAGCAACATTTTCAAAAACATTCTTTCTTTGCATTAAGTTAAAGTTTTGAAAAATCATCCCCATTCTTTTTCTAAACTCTCTTAAATCCTTATCTTTTAGCTCACTAACTTCTTGCCCCATAACGTTAACTGAACCTTCTTGGTAGCCTTCTAAACCATTTATACATCTTAACAATGTAGATTTTCCAGCACCACTATGACCTATTATTCCGTAAATTTCCCCTTTATTAATGCTTATTGTAACGTCTTTAAGAACTTCATTTGCCCCAAAGTTCTTTTTAATGTTTTTGATTTCTATCATGTCTTTCCCCCCTCGTTGGTTATTACCATAGTCTTTTTTCTTCAGAAGTCTTTTTATTTCGCGAAATATAAAAAGCGCTAGAGAATAAATCCCTAGCGCAAATAAACACTATTAACCTATTCTCTCATCTATCGGCATAAAAATACCGCAGGAATTAGCACCGTAAATAAATAGGCAAATGAACCTACTTTTCGGTTGCTGGGTTTCATAGGGCCAGTCCCTCCACCACTCGTGATAAGATTTATTTATTTTTATCAACTTCTTGTATATAACTATATTACCAATATTTTCTGTTGTCAATACTTTTTATAAAACTTTTTCTAAACAAAAATATCTTTTTTCTTTGCCTCTTAATGATATTTCTCCCAGAAATTTGTAATTCATTGATTTATATAACTTTTGAGCAATAACATTTTCTGTACATGTATCTAGCTTTACTGAAGGTAATTTAAGTTCCTTCGCCATCTCCTCAATATTTGAAAGTACTTTTTTTCCCACGCCTCTTCCAGAATATTTTGGAGAAACCATTAATCTATGCACTACCATACCATCGCCTTCATTTTCCCATTTAACATTTTTATAATTATCATCTTCTTTTGTATTTAAGACTACACTTGCTAGTATTTCCCCATTTTCTTCTAGAACATAAAGTTCCTCGCTTAAAATATCATTTCTAAATATTTCAGCTGTTGGGTAAGAAGATGTCCAATTTAACCCTAATGGTGCAAACTTCTCTATAACATCTCTTTTTATCTCTAATAATTTTTCTAATTCATTTATTGTTGCCTTTCTAAAGTTCATTGCCTTACCCCCACTTTTTATTATTTTTCCCTAGTACACATAGTACAACAACAAAATTTAATTTTCAATTAAAAATTTTTCCCATAACTTTAAGTACTTTTTTTATGTATCTTAATGCTTTTTGAAGTAAATTCCACTGATTCAACTTGCACCATAAATACACTTTTAATAGCTTTTAAAGCCATTTATCTAATGGCAAATTTAATATAATATTAGTGTAAAGTATAATTTATACTTGCATTGGAGGATTTTTTATGGACAATTATGACTCGAGAATTAGAATAGCAACAAATAATGATATTGAAGCTTTAGCACACCTTATTTATTATACAGAGGTTCATCCTCAAGATGTTTGAGGGGGAGAATCTAAAGAAGAATGTATTGATATTTTAAAAGAATTATTGGTTACTGAAGATTCAAGATATAATCTAAAATATATTACAGTTGTTGAAAGAAACACTGAAATTTTAGGTGCTATAATTCTCATTCCTTATGATGAATTAGATAGCTTAAGTATAAAAACTGACCTTAAAATAATTCATCACTATGATAATATTTTTGAAAAGGTACAATTTATTTTAGATAGCTTAAAGTATATGATATTTCGTGAATGTAGACGTGGTAACTTATATATTGCAAATATTGCTACGGCTGAAAATGCCCGTGGACTTGGAGTTGGAAAAATGCTAATGACCTATGCTGAACAAATGGCTAAAATCAAAAACTTTAATGGTATTTCTCTAATTGCTAAAAATGAAGCAGTTACAAAATTCTATGAAAAACTAAATTACAAAAAAGTTTTTGATAAAATCCTGTTAGGGGAAAGAGTTATCAAAATGGTGAAATTCGTATAATATAAATGGGCTGTTTTTAACAGCCCATTTTAATTTATTATTCTACTCTTATTTTTTCAATTATTACTGGTTCTAAAGGTTTATTACTTTTATCAGTTTTAACATTTTCAATCTCATCTAATAATTCAATCCCTTTAATAACCTTTCCAAAAGCTGCGTAATCTCCATCTAAATGAGGTGCAACACCTGTCATAATAAAGAACTGACTTCCTGCACTATCTGGTTTTTTTGATCTTGCCATTGATAAAACACCATCATCATGCTTTATGTCATTCTTAACACCATTATTTGCAAACTCACCTTTTATTTCATACCCTGGACCACCCATTCCAGTTCCTTCAGGATCTCCACCTTGAATCATAAAATCCTTTATAATTCTATGAAAAGTTAATCCATCATAAAAGCCTTCGTTAGCAAGCTTAGTGAAATTCTCTACAGTAATTGGTGCAATATGAGGGTATAATTGCGCCTCTAATGTACCATATCCCTTAATTTCAATAGTTGCTATTGGTAGCTTATCTGGTGCCTTTGGAGCTTCTCCATCAGCTGATTGCTTTTTATTCGTACAACCAATTGTAAGAACCCCTAATGATAATATCATAAAAATAATTAAACTCTTTTTAAAAAATCTCATTCATCTCACTCCTCTTAATATATCCTGTACTATCTCATACTTTAATATAACATTTTTATGTAAACATTTCAAACAAAGCAGGCTAATTTTAAACCTGCAAAGCTTCCTAATTAACATTAAAAATTTCAAGTATTTTATTTATAAATGGATGCTCCATTTTTAATCTTTCTTTTCTAACTAAGTCACTTAATAAAAGTATTGGCTTTAGAGCATTAATTGTATCATCATACCCTTCTCTTATTCTTCTTTTCTTAGCTAATTCATCTAAATTTAATGTACCATCCAACACACTTTCATCAAGATTTTGTGGCTTAATCTCAATAATATTTGTATTTGGATATAATGTTCTATCAATTCTACATTCCTTTGATAAGTATACAACAATTATAATATCGCAGTTTTCTCCATACACAGGTTGAATTGGAGTGTTATCAACAACCCCTCCATCAATATATTTTACTCCTAGCACCTCAGTACTTTCATAAATTAATGGAAGTGATGCAGATGCTAATACCATATCTCTACACTCTTCATCTGTATGATCATTTAATTTAAAATATTTAACAGTAAAGTCTGGCATTTGTGTACAAGCAACATAGCAAATCTTTTTACCTTCCCTAATGTTAGAAAAGCTTAAATATTTATTGATTATATCGATAGCTCCCTCTTTGGTTACAGCTCCCTCTTCAAACTTATCCACCATTACCTTTTTAGCAATGCTCATATTTTTACCACCAATTAATAATCCCAAGCCCTTTTTAAACAACTCAAACTTACTTATTGGCACTAATTTTTCCATTGTTACTTCTTCCCATAGCTTCTCAGCCTGCTCCATATCATCCTGAGCAAATAGAACAGCATTAAAGGCTCCAATTGATGTTCCTGAAAAAACATTTATGAATTTATCTAGTTCTAATTCCTTTAAAGCCTTCCAAACTCCAAGTTCATAGGCACCTTTTCCCCCTCCACCAGAGAGTACTAATCCAATTTTCATTTCCTCACATCCCATTTTTCTATTAATATTCCCTATTATATCATAAACTCCCCTTTTATCTCACTAATTTTATTGTAATTTTTTTACTTATTTATTGATTTTTTCCATACATTGGTTATAATTAAATGAGGGTAGGTGGGTAAAAATGGAAACTAAAAATTCTTCAGTTGAAAAAATTAAAAACTATTTCGGTGTAAATAATCTATTAAAATCCTTTCTATTTCCTTTGGCAATAGCTTTATGTATTTCTTTTACCTTTATGTATTTCTTTGAAATAACTGTTGTTGATGGAATTTCTATGGAAGGCACTCTTCATACCGAGGATAAACTATTAGTTAGTAAAAAATCATATTCAAATTCTTCTCCAAAATATAAAGATATTGTAATTATAAAACATAAAACTGAAAAATGTGATTTCATAGTTAAGAGAGTTATTGGAGTAGCAGGGCAAACTGTAGAAATAAAAAATAATGAACTATTTGTTGATGGTGTTAAATTAGAAGAAGATTATATTAATGAAATTCCAACGTATTCTAAAAACATGTCAATAACTATTCCTGATGGAAAAGTTTTTGTTATGGGTGATAATAGAAATCATAGCTATGACTCTAGAGAAATAGGGTTGATTGATGATAGTGACATTGTTGGTAAGGTTATATATTCTTTATGGCCATTCAACAGTCTAGATTAAGACCGTTCTTTAAATTAAATAAAAACAAAAAGTGCCAATTCTATTTTGACACTTTTTTGTTCTTTAATGGACAACCATAATCTCCAACTTTATAATCTCCATAAACTCCATAGGATATACATTTAGCTCCACCCTTACATATTTGAAAAAAAGAACATCCTTCACACCCTAATGGTTCACTTTTAAATTCTCTAAGCTCCTTCATAACCTTTGAGTTTAAATAAATCTCTTTTAATGATGAATCTTTTAAATTCCCTGCAACAATTGGTAATCTCCTACAAGGAAGAACATCTCCATTTTCAAGAATAATTATTAACCCCTCTCCAGCGCTACAATTATAGCAATCTCCCTCTCCACACAAAAATTGTAAGCTTCTTTCTATTCCAATCTTTGTTTTTGAAAATTTATTACTAAGCTTTTTTCTCTCTTTTCTTAAAATATTTACATATTCAACAACTTCCTTTGGAGTTAGTGTCTTAACCTCTCCACTATCCCCACTTCCAATTGGAACTAATCTATCTGTCCAAACCTTATATGCCTTAAACTTTCTCCCAACCTTAACAACCTCTGGGAACACCTTGTAGTTTTTATTGTGAGCTGTAAAAGAAACCAAGGATTTAATATCATATTTATTAAGTAAGCTTAATGCATTTTCAACCTCTTTAAATGAGCCACTCCCTCTAATTTCATCATGCATTTTTTCATCACCATCTAAGGATATTTGAATCATTTTAGGTGAATACCCCTTTAACTTTTTTACAATATCCTCAGTTAAAAGTGATCCATTTGTAAGAATTCCAAATGTAAATTCCTTTTTATGCTCCTTAAAGAAATCTAAAATCTCAAAAATATCCTCTCGTATAAATGGCTCTCCACCAGTTATATTGATTTGTCCCTTTAAACTGTGTCCCTCAAGCTTATTGTATTCTCTTAGTAGCTCAACATATTGCTTTGCAATATTCAATAATTCTTTTGTAGTAAATTCCTTATTTTCATAACATTCCTGATAGCAATGAGCACATCTTTTATTGCATCTATTTGTAATGTGCCATTGTAATATTAGTGGTCTCATTAATCGCTTCCGCCTCCACAACCACCACATCCTCCACCACAGGAAGAACAAGAACTTCCACTACATGATGAGCAAGAGCTTCCACCACCGTCTGAATCACTACTACAAGATGAACAGGATGATGTTGTACAGCTTGAACAAGAGTTATAAAATCCTCCACCACTACTGTGCCCTACTCCACCATTGTGAATTACAGGCCCAAAGAAATCACTACCATAGCCAAACAATAAAAAGTATGCTGCAAACTCACTTGAATTTACATCATCAGATTCAAAATCAATATTATTAAGTGTTGCTGTAGAAAAGCTTCTTCTATAGCTCTCTCTATAATACCTCATTGACTCTCTTCCTATTTTAGTTATTCTATCTCCAACAATTCCTCTTGAAATGAAGAAGTATACAAATGAAGCACCTATTACTTCATATATTAAAAATGTGCTTGGCATTCCATAATTTATTCCACCAACAAATCTCCAAACTCCTGGAACAATTAAAGCAATCATTAAAATATTTGAGATTCTTCTTTTTCTTGAATAAGCTGATGCTTCTTGAATAATTCCCTTGTTTTCAAGAGCTGAAACGCCATTATGATAAAATTCCATAAGCTCTTTATTTAGTTCAGAATCTACTGTTATGTTGTTTAATGACTTTCCATCTTTATATTGTATAAATAATAATCTTTCTATCATATTCAAATCATACATTGACTTTTTCTCAATGCTTATAAAAGCACCCTTAACAGAATCAAGACTCTTTATATATCCTTTTGATAATAATTTAAAAGTGAAGTATCTTACCATACTTCTTGAATTATATCTATTTAATGATGTCAAAATGAAATACTCATCTTCATTTATGTTTTGACTTGTGTAATCTCCTTTATCGCCTTTGCAAAGTAGCACTAAAAGTAATAACAGAAATATCCCATATAGTGGATAAATGATTAAAAACTGTTGTCCTTCTATCCATGGTAAAAATCTCATAGCTTATTCCCCCTTAATTTAATATACAAATAGTTTACCATAAATTTACACATTATTAAATAATGCATGACAAAAAAGCCATGCATTATTATTTAAACTATTTTTCTTAAGTTGTTTGGTGAGTATTCCTTCATTATTTTTGAATTATCTTCTGCTCTTATTATTACGAAAACCTTGCCATTTTTAGCATTAAAAACTTTCCCCTTTAGTTTTGTTCCAATAATATTTACTGGTGAGTTTTTCTTCATAGCAATTCCTGAACCTTGACAATAAGGACAATCTCCATCCTCACTAAATACTCTTGTACAGCTTTCACAATATAATAAGTTCATTCTACACCTCAAATTAAGAATTCTTACTATATTTTATTCACCAAAAATAATCTTATCACAAAAATAATAAAAAGCTGTGCAATGCACAGCCTCATATTATTTTAAAGCTTCTTTAATTTCTTTAATCATTACCTCTGTTGAAGAAATCCCTGCTCCTCCAATATACCAAGTTTCAGGAGAAAGATATTCTAAGTTACCATTCTTATACGCATCAGTTTTCTTAACAATTTCATTTTCAACAATATCCTTAGCAGGCTTTTGATTTCCTAATACTTGGCCTCTATCAATGACAAAAATATAATTAGGGTTTTTCTCAATTAAGTATTCATTAGAGATATTTTGTCCATGCTTTGCATCTCCAAGAGCCTCATCACTTTGTTTAAATCCAAACTCATTGAAAATCATTTTATATCTTGTTTCCTTACCCATTGCACTCATTGATCCATCAGAAACTAAAACCACTTGTGCATTTAAATCCTTCTCTTTGACTGACTTACTTACCTCTTCAATATCATTTTTTAATTCATCAAGCTTATTTTCAGCCACCTTTTCTTTTCCAAAAATTTCTCCTAAAATCTTAACATTATTTTCAACTGATTCAAAATGATTATTATCTACTGTTCCAAGCCCAATAGTTGGAGCTATTTTACTTAATTCCTCATAAAAGCTTTCTTGTCTTCCTTCAATTATAATTAAATCTGGCTTAAGTTCATTAATTTTTTCTAAAGAGAATTCTTTTAAAGTTCCAATATCAACATACTTTTCATCATTATACTTTGATAAAAATGTTGGTAAATTACTCTTTGGAAGAGCAATAGGCTCAACTCCAAAAACTTGCATAATATCAAGGGCACCATAATCTAAAACAACTACTTTTTCTGGATTCTTTGGCACTTCTGTCACTCCATATCTATGAGTGAATGAAATCTTTTCTCCCTCATAAGCATCACCTTTATTTCCACTTAGAGAAGTAAATGCAACTCCTCCAATTAAAACCGCAATAATTACAGATACAACTAATAATACTTTTTTATTCATATAAATCATCCCTTCATTATAAATTCTTATCTCATTTTCTTTTGACAAGTTAGTTCACAGTTTTCACTACACTCCTCATCACAATAGTAAACACAAATCTTATTTCCATTTACATTTTCAATTTTAAAATCTATTTCATAAATTTCTTCTAATGTCTTTTTATCAATAACCTCATGAGCCATTGCTTCCTTAACAAGCTGACCATTTTTGAGCACAATAATATTATCTGAATAGCATGAAGCAAAATTAATATCATGCATTACAATAACAATTGTTTTGTTAAGCTCCTTAACTAACCTCTTTAAAACCTTCATCATTTGCACTGAATGTTTAATATCCAAATTATTAAGTGGCTCATCTAA
>JBOFQV010000154.1:0-4218 GCA_051650705.1 Clostridium sp. | reverse complement strand
TCCTGAATTTGATTTTAAAGAAAAGAAAACTGTATATTTAGGATGGTTTGATGAATCTACCAGAAAATTATTAATATCATATAATATGAACGGAAAATTAGTTGGTATGGTATGCAGGTTACAAGGATTTAATTCAACTAAAACTCATATATGTGCCCTTTGCAACCGTATGGGTAAGGATGATGAAATTACCTATGTTTCATCACTTTGCAAAACTACAAGTAAAAGCTTAGATGCATATAAATCAACTGCTTTTTATGTGTGCTTAGATAGTGAAAAATGTAATGAAAAAATTACTTCTACAGACAAGCTTGAAGAAATTTTAAAGGATGTTAATAATATTAAATAATATTTAGATATAAATATTTATAGAATAAAAAAGTGGCTACTCCTCGCTATGGCGAAGAAGCCACTTTTTTTAACTTAAATGATTCATAAGTCAAAACTAATTTTTATTACTAAGAATTATTAATTGGCCCCAGTAGAATTTTAGTTCTAAGTCCCTTGCCCTCTTCACTAAAGGCTTGAATTTTCCCATTATGGGCAACAATTATATCATGAGCAATAGCCATTCCAAGTCCAGATCCTTCAGTCTTTTTCCTTGTATTGGTTCCTCTATAATATCTTTTGAAAATACTTAAGAGCTCCTTTTCATTAACCCCTTTTCCATTGTCCTCAACTACTATTTCTACATTGTTAGTATTTTTTTGAATCATTATATTAACTTGTACATCACTATTATTATGAATAAATGAATTTATAATTAAATTCACAAATACTCTTTTAATTAACCCCTCATCTAATTCTACAAATAAATCCTCTTCTTTATAATTAAATGTGATGTTATCATGAGGATACTTTTCATCATTTATAATATCAATAAGAACGTGTCTTATTAATGAAACAATATTAACCCTCTTCTTTTTCAATTCCAAGCTACCATTTTTAAGTCTGGCTGATAAATTTAAATCCTCAACTAAATTTTTAATATATTCTCCCTTTTTTATAATAGTAGTACAGTATTTTGCTCTACTACTATCATCTAATGGATAGTCCGTATCACCCATTATTTCAGCATTTCCAATGATTGATGTAAGAGGAGTTTTTATATCATGAGAAATATTTGATATCCATTCTTCCCTCATAATTTCTAACTCTTTTCTCTCTTCTTCATTACGCAATAGCTTTTCCCCAAGTTGATTTAAATTACTTTCAACATTATAGTAAATACTTTTTTTCACCTTATAATTTGAATAATCACCTTCAGATAGGTGTATTATCCTATCTATTATTCTATTTATAGGCTTCACAATCCTTAAGGTAAATAAAAAGCTCATTATAATTAATACAAGTATATTTAGTGTTATTAATATTGGAAACTTATGAGACTGTTCAATTAAAGGTGCATCATACACAAAGGTTGTTCTTTTAATTATATTTGAATCTAAAAATAGAATATATGTATATGTAGTTTCCCCTAATTTAATTTCATCTAAAAAAGGTGTCCCATCTTCATTGCCAAATAATTTAAAAAGCCCTACATTTGAATAATAACTTGGTAAATCCTTTGGTTTATTATACTCATATACTTCTCTATTTTCTGAGTCTAATATTTGAATACCACTATTGTTTTTATTTAACTCATTAATCCCCTCTTCACTAAGCTTAACTTTCCCATCATCTAAATATATCTGCTCCTTATATGGCTCTAAATATTTTTCTGGATGGTAATTATATAATGCGCCTTCCTTATATACATTACTTCTCATAAACCAAATATTTATTATAACTATAATTAGACAAGCAAATATAAAGGATAAAAAGTAATGAAGCATTAATTTCTTTCGCATTAAATTACTCCTCCCTCATTACAAATTTATACCCTAATCCAATTACAGTAGTAATGTATTTAGGCTTTGATGGATTATCCTCTATCTTCATTCTTAACTTTCTAATATGAACAGTTATAGTATTATCATAGCCAAAAAAGTCCTCTCCCCAAACCTCATTACAAATCATTTCTTTACTTATTATTCTATTTGGATTATTTATTAAATACATTAATAGCTTTAATTCCTTAGCTGTAAAATCTAAATTTTTTCCTTCCTTTAAAACTTCACCAGTTTCTTCATTTATTTCAACCTCACCAAATCTTATGATGCTTTTCTTTTTAGGAACTACAATATTATTATCAAAAACTTTAAGTCTTGCTTTTACCCTAAAAGCAACTTCCTTTGCACTAAATGGTTTTGTAATGTAGTCATCTGCACCAAGTGCAAATCCAAGAAGCCTATCCATTTCATCTCCCTTTGCAGAAATAAATAAAATTGGCACCTCATTGTGCTTTCTAAGTTCATTGAAAACATCATAGCCACTCATATCAGGAAGCATAATATCTAAAAGTACAATGTCTGGTGATTCCTTTTTAAACTTTTCAATTCCATCTGTTCCTGTATTTGCAACATATATATTATTAAATCCTTCTCTTTTTAAAACTGTATGTAAAATTTCTACTATTTCTTCTTCATCATCAATTATTAAAACCTTATTATTCATAACTTCTCACTCCTTTTTTATTTGATTATATCCTAGTATAATCACTTTTTCTAATCTAATTAAATTATTTAAGATGAATTTAAGACGGTGTTTATATGAATTAAATGTTAACAATTTAAACTAATATTAGAAATTATAAATAAGTTTTAAAATAAAGGAGATTAAATTATGCAAGCAATAATGGAACCAATTTTCCACGTAGTTTATTTAACTACAGTAATTACTTTAGGTATTACAATGATCAGAAAATCTAAGGATAATAAATATTTCAAGTCATTCGGTGTTATGGCTGTTGTTTTAGGATTTGGAGATTCATTCCACCTTATTCCAAGAATTTATGCACTTTTAACTACAGGACTTGAAAACAATGCTCCTGCTTTAGGATTTGGTAAGTTTGTTACTTCAATAACTATGACTATTTTCTACTTAATTCTTTATAAGATTTGGAAAATGAGATTTGATATTAAAGATTCAAAAGCTTTAGACATAACAATGTATGTTTTAGCTGCTATAAGAATTGTTTTATGTTTCTTCCCTCAAAATGAGTGGTTTGTACATAACGCTCCTGTTTCATGGGGAATTTACAGAAATATCCCATTCACAATTATGGGACTTATCATGATCTATCTTTTATATAGCTACGGTGCTAAAAATAATGATAGAGATTACAAGAACCTTGCTATCGCTGTTATATTATCATTTGGATTCTATGCTCCTGTTGTACTATGGGGACAAGAAAACTTCTTAGTTGGAATGCTAATGATTCCAAAAACTCTTGCTTATGTATGGGTTGTATTAATAGGATACAAGGAATTTAAAAAGGCTTCTAAGTAAATTTTAGAGGGAACACTAGGATAAAAATTTTTGTTGCTTTCTCCAGTCGGCTAGCTCCTAGTCGACGCTACAAAAATTTTTATCCTTTTTTCTGTTCTTTCTCTAAAATTAAGGTTTAATTAATTGTAAATTTGAATTCAGCAGAGCTGAAGAGAATTTAATAATAGAAAAACCCTCTGTTTTTAAACAGGGGGTTTTCAACAAACTGTAAACTCCTTTGGGGTTTTTATATTAATTATATTCTCATATTGAAAACAGTTATTTCTGGTATGTTTAGGAATCTAAATGGTACTTTTGTGTTTCCTAGTCCTGTATTTACATATAGCTTTGTTCCTCTTTTATTTTCTATATCATACATTCCTCTATAATAGTTTTCTGAAAGAACATTCTTCTTAATTGGTCCATAAAAAGGTAGGTATACTTGTCCTCCATGACTATGTCCAGCTAATGCTAAATCAATAGGATATTTCGCATACTCTTCTATTAAGTCTGGCTCATGTAATAATAAAATATTTACATCCTCATTTTTAATTCCTTTAATTGTTCTTTTAGCATCATGTTCTCCAATTAAAGCATCGTCTCCTCCGAAAATATTAATCTTTTTATTATTGAAGGTAATACTTTCACTTTGATTACTTAATACCTTAAAGCCTGATTCCTCCATCATACTTCTATAAACTCTTACAGCTCCTCCACCATAATCACGATTTCCGTACACTGCATATTTTCCAATATTGCTTTCTATTTTTCCAAGTACTTTTGAAATCTTTTCTTTCTCATTAAAGTTTGAAGCATTGTCCATTAAATCACCTGTAAAGACTACAATAT
>JBOFQV010000153.1:0-10815 GCA_051650705.1 Clostridium sp. | reverse complement strand
CAAACATTATTTAAAACTTGAAACCCTAAATATGCATTAGCAGTATAATACTTTAATTCATCAACAGGAACTTTATCTAAAAATCTAACCTTCTCTTCTAAATTTTGTTCCTTAACCATATTAATAATTGTAGACTTTAATTTCCCATCACCAATAAATACAACGATACCATCATTAAAGTACTTAATTGCCTCAACAATGTTTTCAAGACCTCTTCCTTGTTGCATTCCACCTTGGTAAAGAAGAATTGGCTTGTCCTTTGGAATGTCAGCAATTTCATAAAGATCATATTTATGCTTTATTGAATCATCCCCACTATAAAAAGGGTAATTATGAACAACCTTTGGTTTTTCAATATTATAAAGACCTTGTACATAATCTGCTCTTGTATGATTTGTCATTATCATTACATCAATAAATTTAATTAATAATTTCTCTATATAAAATGCTGGCTTTCCATACCCCGTCCTTGAACTTTGCACCTCATGAGAATCATATACTAGCTTTCTTCTTTTAAGAATTTTGCTACAAACTATCCCTTGAGGCAATGTATTTAAATCATTTGCGTGATATATATCTGCATTATATTTTAGCCCATACCATACCATATTAATAAAAATGTGAAACTTAATTAATATTGCTCTTGTTTTTCCAAAGCCTAAAATAAAAGCAGAAAATCCACATATTATTAATGCCAATAGTGATAAATTACCTAGAACTGCTGCCCAAAAGATAAGTGGCATTAATAATAATGGATACTTTTTAATTGATGAAACTACTTTTCTAAACCATATTAAATAGGTTGGATACCTTTTTACTCTTGTAATATTAAATCCATCCCTATTTTCAAACCTCTTTAACTCTTTCTGATTTGTATCGTGTATAGCTATTAAGTTTACTTCATAGTTTTTTTCAGCTAATGCAGTACACTCCCTTAATACTCTTGCATCATTGGTGAAGTGATTCCACACGAACATACAAACTTTTTTTCTCATTTTCTTCTCTCCCTAATAGTCCCTCTATTACTTCAATATATTTTGAAAAATTATTTTCCCAGTTAAAATTACTTTCGCAATATATCTGTCCATTTTCAGAGCAAACTTCTCTTAATAATTCATTAGAGTACATGTGAATTATAGACTTAGCAATCTCTCTACAATCATCTGGCTCAATAGCAAACCCTGCTCCACTTTCCATTAACACACTTGCTGTATAGCCTTCAACTCCTGCAATTATTGGAATACCAATTGCCATATAATCTATTAATTTCCCTGGAATAGCCAAATCAAATGCACTATCTTTTCTTAAGTGGGCAACTGCTATATGACTTTTCTTAACTTCTTCTATTGCTTTATGCTTTGGCATAGGAGAAATTACTTCTATGTTTGTTAATCCATAATGCTCTATAAGGTGTTGAACTTTATTGGTTTGTATTCCTGTTCCTATTATTTTGAATTGTATATCTTTATTTTCTCTTAAATGATTTGCCACTCTAACTATTGTTTTAACATTTTGAGCTAAGCCAATTAACCCTGTATAAATTACAGTGAATTTTTCATTCTTTTTACTATTTTTATAGCTTCCTTTTAAATCATTTATTTCAGCCTCTGTTAATCCATTAGGAATAAATCTTATAGTCTTTTTATATCCTTTTCTTTCTAGATACTCTTTGTATGCATAGCTATTTACTACTACAGAATCAGTAAATTTCAATATAAACTTCTCTATTTTATAACCTATGTTTAAAGCCAATTTATTTCTTCTAAATAGTCCAATATTTTTTATACATTCTGGCCATAAGTCTCTTATATCTATTATTAATTTTGTTCTATACCTTACCTTTGCTATTACTCCAAGTAACCCCATAAAAATTGATGGTGTTGTTGTTATTACAAGATCATATTTATTTTTTCTAAAGATTACTGTAATAACACACTTGATTAAGAAAAAGAGATAAATATATAACCTATTAAAGAAATTAGCTGTTGGTATTACTTTACTTCCTTTTACGCTTATTATTTCTGATCCATCGTAAATTCTTTTTTGTTTTTCTTCGTTGAAATACTCTTTGCTCTCATACAAGCTTCTATCTGGATAGGATGGTTCTGAAGTTATTACATCTACTTTATAACCATGTTGTTTTAAAAGTAGAACTATATTTGTTATGCGATTTGCCCCACTCCCTATTTCTGGATAAAAAACTTCTGAAAGAACTAAAATTTTTTTAGTTTCTCCCATCTTCTCTCCTTCTTTTTTAATTATTTCTCTACTTACTTCTGCATAATAATTATCTACAGTTTTCTATATAGTTTTAATTTTTTTGTTATTTTAATTATTCATTACATTATAAATATTAACAAATTTATTAAATTTATGCAAGTATTTCCATTTTTAAAATTTTATTACATAAGGCTTTCATTTTTGTACTTTTATGGCTTTTTTTAATGCTATTCATTTGAATTTTCTCTATTTGCCTCCATAAAAAATAACTGCAAAATTTTTTTGATTAAAAATTCTAATTTTTTTATAAGATTTTTACAACCTTGAAAACCCTACTGTACCCATTGAAAATAAAGGGCTAACAACAAAAAACAGGCTGTAACATATGTTACAGCCTGACAATAATATTTATTATTCACTTTTACCAACACCAGAAAGTATTAATCCCTTATTATGCTCTAAAGCCCAATTAATACCCCAGTCATTTTGGAATATAAGAATGTTTCTATCCTTAAAGTCTCTAACTCTCTTCGCATCAGAAGTAAGATTTAACTTATCCATATCAACATCTTCATTTTCAATCCATCTAACATATCTAAATGGAAGTCTTTCCATCTTTATATCAACATTGTACTCATTCTTAAGTCTATACTCTAATACTTCAAATTGTAGAACCCCTACAACTCCAACTATTATTTCTTCCATCCCAATATGAGTTTCTCTAAACACCTGGATTGCTCCCTCTTGTGCTATTTGAGTAACTCCCTTAACAAATTGCTTTCTCTTCATAGTATCAACTGGTCTAACTCTTGCAAAATGCTCTGGAGCAAAGGTTGGAATCCCTTCAAACTTAAACTTGTTACTTGCCTGACATAAAGTATCTCCTATAGAGAATATTCCTGGATCAAATACCCCTATAATATCTCCTGCATATGCCTCTTCAACTATTTCTCTATCTTGAGCCATAAATTGTTGTGGTTGAGCAAGCTTAATTTTCTTTCCACCTTGCATGTGGTATACATCTGCTCCCTTTTCAAACTTTCCTGAAACGATTCTCATAAATGCAATTCTGTCTCTATGAGCCTTGTTCATGTTTGCTTGAATCTTAAATACAAATGCAGTGAATTCATCATTAAATGGATTTATTTCTCCAATGCTTGAGTTTCTTGCAAGTGGTGCTGTTGTCATTTCTAAGAAATGCTCTAAGAATGGCTCAACACCAAAGTTTGTAAGTGCTGATCCAAAGAATACTGGAGTTAATTCTCCTGTTCTAACCTTCTCTAAATCTAGCTCATCTCCTGCTATATCTAAAAGTTCTATGTCCTCCATAAGCTTGTCATGAAGTGCACTTCCTAATATTTCTGTAAATTTAGGATCATCTGGTGTTCCTTCAATTGCTTCTACTGCGCTTTGCCCATGGTTTCCTGCTTTAAAGGCAATAATTCTATTATTTTCTCTTTCATAAACACCCTTAAAGTCTTTTCCTGAACCTATTGGCCAGTTCATTGGGTAAGTTTTTATACCTAATTCATTTTCTATATCTTCTAATAACTCAAATGGATCTTTTGCTTCTCTATCCATTTTGTTTACGAATGTGAATATTGGCATTTCTCTAAGCGATGCTACTTGGAATAGCTTTCTTGTTTGATCTTCTATCCCCTTAGCTGCATCAACAACCATTACTGCTGAATCTGCTGCCATAAGAGTTCTATATGTATCCTCTGAGAAGTCTTGGTGTCCTGGAGTATCTAGAATGTTTATACAGTGATCATTATAGTTGAACTGCATAACAGATGATGTAACAGAAATACCTCTTTGTTTTTCTATTTCCATCCAGTCAGATACTGCGTGACTTGATGCTTTTCTTGCTTTAACTGACCCCGCAAGTCTTATTGCTCCTCCGTATAATAGGAACTTTTCTGTTAATGTAGTTTTACCAGCATCAGGGTGAGAGATGATAGCAAAGGTTCTTCTCTTCTTTATATCATTTATATAATCAGCCAATGTTTTGTCCTCCTCTATTTTTATATATTTTCATATATTTTTTAAATTCTTTATTATTTAAATTTAATATTTTTTATCATTATTGAGTTGTTTTAATTTAGCATTATTTTAATCTAAATCTAATCTAATAATAAATTAAATAACTACCATCTAAGTTTACTTATGTTTAAATTTATTATTGGTTTATTTTTTTCTTAATAGCCTAAATAATTGTATCACAAAGTGCATATACTGTCATCTTTAATAATTATTAAAAATAAAAAGGTGCCTGACACGTGCCTGACACGTGTCAGGCACCTCTCTGGCACCAGGGAACTAAAAATATATATTTCTATCTTCTTAAGTTGATTTATTAGTTTGCTTTTGGTTTTTTTCTAGACTTCTTCATATAAATTGAAGCTAAATTTTTGCCATGGTTCAATGAAGTCAATTATGAATAATTCTTCTTCTCTTATTCTTCCAACTACATTTGACATTCCTGTATTTTTCATATCATTCACAGCAATTTGTAATTCTCCAGCATAATGTCCATACTCAGAACTTTCAATAACAATATCTCCTCTTCTAATAATCTCTGGAGTATTGAATACTTTGAAATTATGTCCTTTATATTTAACTCTACTTTGAGTTGATCTTATTAAATTGTCTGAGAAATCCCCTCTATTAAAGTGCATTTCTTCAAATAAAATCTTTCTCTCTACTTCTGGAGTTTCCTTATTTAAAACAACATCGAATGTAACCATATCTTTTCTGATTTTGCTTATTCTTTCAAGCTCGTCATCTGATGGGTAACAATTTGAAATAATAATATCATTAATATTTCCAAGAGCTATTAAATGTTTGGCTTGAACCTCCATTGGAAGATTTCTATGCATTTCTAATGTTGGTAATCCAAATGATACTGGCCATGGCCCATATGTATTTTCATTTTGACTTGTTATGAAAGCAGCTGTTCTTAATCCATGCTTTGTGAATCTTTCAGTACATTTCATAAAATGATCAAAATTTAATCCACTATAATTATGAGGATAGAAGTTATGGCATCCAATTAAATTTTCCTTATTTGGCTTATAATCCATGATTGTATCTATATAGTTTGTATTATTACTCATATTTATTTCAATCTTTAAGCCTTCTGGATTAAATGTCATTAAAGATTCCTCAGAACCTGTGAATCCCATATCTAATCTTAATCCATCAGCACCAATTTCTTTAAAGAAGCTTAAATCCTTATAACTAATTCCAAGTTCATCAAAAACTCTAGGGCTTACATCAACAATTATTTCAAAACCTCTATCTTTTGCATACTCATTAATTCCCTTGAATTTTTTGACTATGTTTTCCTTAGATTCATTTACTGATAATAAACATGAAAATATTCTACTAAATCCACATTTAGCTGCCTTATCTATATAATCATAAATTTCTTTTTCTGTAGTTTTTTCTGGATATATTGATATACCTAACTTTCCCATTTCTTACTACCTCCACTTTTGAATTTAAAGGATGCACCACTTAGATACATCCTTACATTTTATCTTATTGTTATTATTGTTATTATTGTTCTATCCCAGCTTGCTCTTCTTCTAATAACTTCTTATCATACATCTTAACGAATGGTAAGTATATTATTATTGAAACTATTATTAGTAGTATGTTTAGAACAGAAGCTCTCCAGTCACCATTTGTAGCTAAGAATGCTCCAATTGGTCCTGGTAATGTCCAAGGTGCTGTTACTGTAACAGCTGAAACTAAATCTAGCTTTGTTGCAAACCATGCAATTGTTGCACAAACCATTGGTGTAACTATGAATGGTATGATTAATATTGGATTAAGCACTACTGGCATACCAAATATTACTGGTTCATTTATGTTGAAGATACTTGGTGCTAATGCACTTCTTCCCATTGATTTTCCGTATTTTGATTTACCAACCATAACCATTGCAATTACAAGACCGATTGTACATCCTGATCCTCCAATCCAAATGAACCATTGGAAGAAAGGTTCTGCTGCAACGTTAGGTAATTGTTCTCCAGCTGCTAATGCTGCTGTATTTCCATCTAATAATTGTAACCATAATGGTCTAGCAATTGATCCAACTATTGATACTCCGTGAATACCAAATGACCAAAATACTGTAACTAATAATACTAAAATTAATACTGATGGTAATGTATCTGCTGCTGTAACTAATGGTGTAACAACCTTAGCTATAGCTGAATGCCAATCAAAGTTTAAGAAATAAGTTATTGATCCCATTAAAAGGATTACTATTGCAGTTGGAGTTAATGATTCAAAACTTCTAGCAACTGCTGGTGGAACTTGTTCTGGCATTTTGATTGTTAAATTATGCTTTGTAGTAAATCTTAAGATTTCTACTGCCATAATTGAAACAATTATACCAACAAACATTCCGCCTCCACCCATGTTAGCCATAGGCATTGCAAATCCCATACCTTCAACAACTTGTGGTGTTAAAGTAAGCATAAATGCAATTGTTGAAAGAATTCCTCCTGAAACTCCATCAAGCTTATAGGACTTAGACAAACTGTATCCTATACCAAAGGTAGCGTACATTGTCATTATGTACATTGTCATTCTATATGGTAATAATATTTTAGCTGCATTTTCTTTTAAGAATGCTGTTATTCCCCAGCTTTCTGGTAGTGGTGGGAATGCAATTATTAAGAAAAATGATCCTACAATAATTAAAGGTAATGTTGCAATAATACCGTCACGTACTGCACGTAAGTGTTTTTGTTCTGATAATTTTGTCATTGGTCCTGATAGTTTTTCATCTAAGATATTAGTAAACTTATCAAACATTTTTTCTTCCCCCTTGTTTAATTTATATTTAATAATTATATTTAACGTTTACAACAAGGTTTTCATAATCTCTTGTTGTGTTAATTAAATTATAATGCATGTCCAATCTTTTTGCAATAATATTTCAACTATTTTTTATATATTTTGAAATATTTTTTTACAAGTAAATTCCTTTATACATCCAATAACTTGAAATCAAAACAAATACAACTCCAAAACCTGCATAAATAGCGAAGAATTTCTTATTAAATCCTTGCTTTGTTTCAATAAAGCATCTTGAAATTGCAATTCCAATTGGAGTAATTAACATATTACCTATTACTACTCCCATTTCCTTAGATGCTCCAAGCATTGATAATAAAAAAGGAAATAAATATGTGCCTAGTACAGCAAATCCAAGAATAGTTAATGCACTTCTTATACCAAAGATAGGTATATTATAATCTGTCTTCTTTGCTGTTAAAGGACTTGTTTTATCCATTTCTTTTAATTTTTTTACACTTTTACTTGCCATTTATAAAAACACCTCTTTTTCCTGGAGTAATGTTACCTAACACAACATTCTCTTTTGCTCCTGTTGCAGTTTTTACGTTTGAAAAACTATTATGCAATGTTTCATTTGCTAATATCACAAATGCTATGGCTTCCTTTGCATCAGAAGAATATCCAATGTCATCTTGAGTAACAACTTCTATATTTTGAAGTTCTTCCTTTATAAATTTCATTAATGTTTTATTGTGAGCGCCTCCACCCCCAACAACTAACATATCTAAATTCACTTTAGGAATAATGAAATTCTTATAGTTATTTGCTATAGATTTAGCTGTGAACATTGTAAATGTTGCTACAATGTCTTCACTGGATAAATGCTTATATCTTTGTATTATATTCTTTACAAATAACTCACCAAAATCTTCTCTTCCTGTTGTTTTTGGTGGAACCATATTTATATATGGATGACTCATTAATTCATCCAATAACTCTTTATTCACCTTTCCGCTTTGTGCTATTTCTCCATCTTTGTCATAGCTTTTTCCATAAAGAATTGTGCATGCCTCATTTATTGCCATATTACCTGGGCCTGTATCAAAAGCAAAAATCTCATCAATATTTTGTGTATTTGGAACAACTGTAACATTTCCAATTCCACCTATGTTTTGTAATGCAATATTTTTACCCATTCCTCCATATAGAATATATTCACTAAAAGGAACTAATGGGGCACCTTCCCCACCTGCTGCAATATCCATAACTCTGAAATTTGATACTACTAATGCACCAGTCTCATATGCAATAACTGCTGGTTCACCAATTTGTAATGTAGATTTTGATAAATTATTTCTTTCCTTTGGAATATGATATATTGTTTGACCATGAGAAGCCACAAAATCAAGGTTTTCTATTGAGAAGTTTGCCTTTTTACAAACTGATTTTACTGCTTCACTAAATAAATAACCTAATTTAAAATTTAATGAACAAATAACATCAACAGAAGATTTTTCTTCTACACAGGTATCTTTTATTTCTTGCTTTATTTCCTCTGGTATATCAATTGTTTCAAATCCCATTATTTCTAAATTTGTTTGAAGTGATGCTCCTTCAATTTTAACAAGAACAGCATCAACACCATCTAATGATGTACCAGACATTAATCCTACTGCATACATTTTATTCTCCTAAGCTTTCAAGAGCTAATTTAATGTTATTATTATTTTCTGAAAGTACTTTTATAGCCTCTTCCATTTCTAATGATGAAAGAATCATAAATATTGATACTCTAACATCACTACCACTCTTTTCTAAAGCTTCTGCTGCTTGTTCAATTGTACATCCTGTGCATTCCATAATTATATTTTTTGCTCTTTGAACTAATTTTTCATTTGTTGTTCTAACGTCAATCATTAGATTTCCATATACCTTACCAAGCTTTATCATTGTTCCTGTTGAAAGCATATTTAGAACCATTTTTTGAGCTGTTCCAGCCTTCATTCTTGTTGATCCTGTAACCACTTCTGCTCCAACAACAGCTTCAATTCCTATATTTGCATGCTTTGAAATCTCTGCTTCATTAACACATGATACTGAAATTGTTTTTGCGTTGATTGAGTTTGCATATTTTAATGCTCCAATTACATATGGTGTTCTTCCAGATGCTGCTAGTCCAACTAATACATCGTTTTCACTAAAATCAATTTCTTTTAAATCTTCAACCGCTAATTCTTTAGAATCTTCTGCGCCCTCTTTTGCTTTAAACATCGCAGATTGTCCACCAGCCATTATTCCTTGCACTAATGAAAAATCTACTCCATATGTTGGTGGGCATTCTGAAGCGTCTAAAACTCCTAGTCTTCCTGAAGTTCCTGCTCCAATATAAATTAATCTTCCACCATTTTTTAAGCTTTCATTTATAACATCTATTGCCTCTGCTATTTTCGGTAATTCTTTTTCTACTGCTAATGCAACTTTTTTATCTTCATCATTTATTATTTTTACGATTTCTAGGGTAGATGCCTTGTCTATGTTTTTACTATTGCTATTTATTTTTTCTGTGTCTAACTTTTGTAAATTTATTTTCATAATTAACCCCCATAATTGTAATATAATTTCATACTATGAGTATATCATTTTTAAAATATTATTTCAATATAATATTTTAATTAATGCAATTTTATTTCAATCAATAAGATACTTTTTAAAATAAAATAAAGCTACTATAAAAAGTAGCTCTATCTCTATTTCATCTTATTAACCATTTCTCTTGTAGCTTGAATATATTTTAGTGAATTAGCATAATCACTCTTTACTACTCCTAAATATATTAAGTCTGTTAATGTTAATTCTGCCATTCTTGATGACATTGCTCCTAATCTTAAATCCTGTTCTTCATTTGGAACAAATAATGTATAATCAGCAAGCTTTGATAATGTATTATTAGTATATTTTGTTATTGCTATTGTCTTTGCTCCATTTTCCTTTGCCTTCTTTAAAGCTAATATAACTTCCTTAGTTTCACCACTATAGCTTATTCCAATTGCTACATCATTTTCTTCTATATGTACTGCTGATGCAAGTTGTATATTACTATCTATTTGGAATATACAATTTTTCTTTATTCTTGATAATTTGTACTGAAAATCTAATGCAACTAATCCTGATGCACCAACACCATATAAATATGTATTTTTTGCTTCATTTATTGAATCAATTGTATTTTTTAAAGCTGCCATATTAATTAGTTTATATGTTTGCTCTAACGTATTAGCTGTCGATGTTTTAGTTTTATTTACTATTGCCTCAATAGAATCACTTTCTTTAATAATTTCACTAAAATCCTCATATGCCATTTCATTTGATGACTTAGCTAACTCCATTTTAAATGCAGTAAACCCTTTATATCCAAGCTTTTTCGAAAATCTAACAACAGCTGCCGCTGATGTATTAACCTTATCCCCCAACTCTTGGGCTGATAAAGGTAGCGCTTCATCTTTATATTCTAATATATATTCTGCAATCTTCTTTTCTGTTTCTGTAAAAGTATTTATACCCTCTTTTATTTTAAATATTGTATCTATCTTAATCACCCCTTATTCTTCCTATAAGTTATTATACCTTATTTAAAGAAATTTAAAAGAGGTGCCTGACACGTGTCAGGCACCTCTCTGGCACCTTTTAGTAATTTTCCTTCAAAAACTTCACTAAATTATTTACCGATGAAATATCTTCTCTATCTATATCAGTTGGTTGAAGCTTAATTCCTAAGCG
>JBOFQV010000152.1:0-3625 GCA_051650705.1 Clostridium sp. | reverse complement strand
TGAAAGCCCCTCTATTATGTAATCATCATCATCAAAGGTGGTTAGTATTAATATTTTTATGTGAGGATAAAGATTTTTAAGGATTTTTGTGCACTCTACCCCATTCATAATAGGCATTCTTATATCCATTAAAACTAAGTCAACTTTCTCCTCTTTGCATTTCTTTATGCACTCTTCCCCATTTTTACAAACTCCTACGGTTTCCATATTGTCTTCTAAATCTATTATTGTTTTTAATCCATCACACATTAAAGTTTGGTCATCAACTATAAGAACCTTTATTTTATCCATAACACCCTCACCTCACTATCCATTTTTATCCATAATTTATTCTAACACATATTTCATTATATTTCTCACTAAATTGAAAAAGTGTACCAGTTTCCTGATACACTTTAAAATTACTATCCTTCTATAACTGGAAGAGTGAATTTTAATGTGAAGCCATCATCTCCACAAGTAAAAAATTCTCCCTTAAGCTCTTCCACCCTATGTTTCATACTTTTTAAACCAAATCCAGGAATTAAAACAAAGCACTCATCCCCATTATTATGATGAGAAAAACTTAACTCCCCATCTTCCTCAATAAGATTAAATTTAAAGCTATCAGCACTTCCATGCCTTAATCCATTAGATAAGCCCTCCATTAGTGAAGAAAGAATAATATCCTGATACTCCTCACAAATATCACTTTCCACAAATATGTTTCTTTCTATTTTCACCTCTGAAGTAATTTCACATTTATTTATTATAGCCTCCAAGGACTTTTTAAATTTCAAAACATCTCCCCCACTAGCCAAAATCCTAACAGAGCTTCTTATACTATTTAGTCCATTTCTAACTTCCCTTTGAGCTAGTTCAATTTTTTCAAGTCCCTTTAAATCACCCTTTTTCATAAGCCTTTTACCAGCCTCAAGCTCAATTAATACTGTGGTTAAAGTATGTCCAACTGTATCATGGATTTCACTAGCAATTTTATTTCTCTCTTTTAAAGCTGTAATACTCTCAATTTTCTCATAAGCTTCCTTTAAATCATCATATAAAATATCCTTCTCAAGCTTCTTTACAGTAACATCCTCCAAAGCTTTTTCAAGAATTCTATTCTGCTTTATTAAATAATCTATTAAAGAAAAAATGAAGAAAAGTAAAAGATAAGATGGCACTATAACAAACATAATCTTAATTGAGGTGATCAAGTCCCCTAAATTAGAAAAAGTTAATAGAAATCCATATAATAAGGATGAAATTAGAGTTAAAATCCCCACAATCTTTGAGTAATCTAAAATTATTGTATGAAGAATAATTCCAATTAAAATCAAATAAGTAAATCCGAAATCTATAAAGCTTAACAAAGCTATTGATACAAGCTCCACTATAATACATAATAGGGTAACACTTTTCTTAATACCTACAGCCTTATAATTTCTTAAAGTAAAAGCATAAAGAAAAAGTGCATTAATTAAAATAATAGCTAATGATTTCTCCAAATTCATAAAAGAAGCCACAAGCATGGAGATGGTTATAACAATATAATCAATGAAAGAAATTATTTTTTTACAATTATACTCCAACTTATCACACCCTCTCCTGAACTCACTTCTGCTCTCTATCCTGATCCACCATAAATATCATCAGACTAAACTAATCACTCTATCTACAATAATTCTTCTATTTTCACTTCTAAATTCATATATCTTTCCTTTTTAATAGTTTTATTTCCAATATTAATAGCATTCTTTGGGCATAAATTAATACAAGCCATACAATCTGTGCATTTTCCACTCCAAACAGGTTTTCCATTAACCAATTCTATATTTTTAGCTCCACAAACCTTTTTGCATATTCCACAGCTTATACAATTATTATTTACATTAAAGGCCTTATCCCTATTTTTGTATAGATTTTTCCATGCATTATACATTAATCCCTCTACACTAAAGCTCCTTTTCACCCTTTTAATTTCTCTATTTTTAATACTTTCACAAAGCTCTTTAATAATTGGTTCATTTCTCCTTATTGCTTCCTCTGCTCTTTCTCTAGATGGATTTCTTCCTGCTCTTATATAATTTGAAATGTACTTTAAAGTGAAGCTATTGCTTACTTCTTTATTTATTAATTTTTCTACATGAGGAAAGCTAAAGCTTGCTCCCCCTCCTCCAGTTACTCCAATTAAGAAGATGTATGGATTGTTTATTATTTTAATTTCTTTCAAGAATTTTTCCATTAATATTGGTAGGGAGCCACAGTGTATTGGATAAATTATTCCTATGCAATCCTCATTTATTTCTAACGTATTTTTTGTATCAACTTTTGAAATGTTTATTAGTTCTCCATGTCCTAGTGTTTCTATTATCCTTTTCCCAACGTAATATGAGTTTCCTGTTGATGTAAAATAAAATATTTTCATATTATCTCCTCCCACCACCTATTATACATACTTTTCCAAATATATCATAGCTTGTTAATTCTAAGTGGTCTATTTTCTTCTTTTTGAATATTTCATTACCACAATCCCATCACTAACATAGTATTCATCTAAATTCAAGTTAATTTCCTTGTTATCTCCTAAAAATAAAGGTCTTCCTTTTCCTAAAATTGTTGGTATAAATCCAATAATATATTCATCTATAGCATTCTTCTGAATAAATGGATCAATAACAACACCTCCTCCAAACAAGAATATGTTTTCTCCACTTCTTTTTCGCTCTTCCAATATACTTACTATGTCCCCTTTAATAAAATGTACATTTTCATAATCCTCTAATGATTCATTTGTAGCAATGTACACCATTTTATTTTTATAGTCTTTATGAAAACCTTGATTATAACAATTTTTCCCCATAACAACTATATCAATTCCCTTTACAAAATCATCAAATACCAGTTGTTTTTCTGTGTCTAAGCTTTTATCATTTTGACCAACAATCCAATCAAATCCTCCATTTTCATCAGATATGTATCCATCTAAACTTACCGCTAAATTTAATATTATTTTACCATCCATTTTTCTTACTCCATTTCTATGTATAATAAAAGCCTACAAATTGAAGTGTAGGCCTTTAACGCTTATATTCTATCTTATACTTTTATTATAGCCTAAAAAAACTAATTATAAAACAAAAAAACAAAAGCGATTAACCTAAGTTAATCGCTTATATTATCTATTTATTATTCATACATTTTTAAAGCTTGAGCTAAAGCACCTGCTCCATCCATTTTACCGTAAACTCTCATATCGATAACATCTACTGGTATTTCCATAGTTCTTGCTACTTCATTCTTCATGAATCTAACTTGTGGTCCAAGTAGAACAACATCACAATTTCCCTTTTCTGAAGTGTAAACTCCTGTTCCTACTGCCCAGATCTTTGCTTCTATTCCTTGCTCCTCAGCAGCCTTTTGCATCTTTGTTACTAATAATGATGTAGACATCCCTGCGCTACAAACTAACATAATTTTTTTCATGTATATTCCCTCCATCAAAGTTAATTTTATTTGATACCCTTTACATACATTATATAACATTTAAATATTTTTGCAATACTTAAATAAAAAATTTTTTAAATATTTTTATTTACTGTTTTATTATATAAGATACATAAAGGAAAATAACAAATTCTAATAT
>JBOFQV010000151.1:0-4421 GCA_051650705.1 Clostridium sp. | reverse complement strand
TCATCTGATGCCTCAACAAGTGGAAGTCTAACCTCTTCTGAATTAATCATTCCACTCTTTGTTAAAAGATACTTAAGTGGAGCTGGATTTGGTTCCTTAAATAATAAAGGAATTGCAGGACAAATTTCCTTCCAAACCTTTAAAGCCTCTACATGATTATTTGAAGTAATCTTATTATAAACATCAATAAACTTCTTTGTATTAAGATGAGATGATGCCATTATTCCACCCTGTCCACCTAATGTAAGGTTTGAGAAAAAGAATACATCTTCCCCTGTTAAAACGGAAAAATCCTCTGGTCTTTGCATAAGCAGTGCAATACTTTGATCTGCACTTCCACTTGAGTCCTTTACTCCAATTATATTCTTCTTTTCTGATAGCTTTAAAATTGTTGAGTTTTCCATATTTCTTCCTGTTCTATATGGAATGTTATAAAGAATGATACCAAGTTCTGTATTATCTGCAAGAGTTTCAAAATGTTTAATTATCCCTCTTTGGTCTGGTCTATTGTAATATGGTGATACTGAAAGAATCCCATCCATATTATATTTTTCTACAACCTTTAGCTTTTCAACTAACTTCTTTGTGTTATTTCCTCCAAGACCAACAAACACAGAAACTCTACCATTGTTTTCTTCTCTAGTTATATCTAATAGTTTTTCATATTCATAGTCTGTAAGCGTTGGACTTTCTCCTGTTGTAGCTAATGGGGTTAATCCACTTACCCCTTCTTCAATATAATGATTAATAAGCTTTCTATAAGCTTCATAATCCACTTCTCCATCCTTAAATGGTGTAATTAATGGAACATATACTCCTTGTAACATTTCAAATTCCTCCCTTTTTATTATTTTTTAATAATAACTTTGGGCACTCTTACATTTTTTTAAAATGAAAAACCCATGAAGCTTTTTACTTCATGGGTAGAAAAATCTTTTAAACTTTTCATTATTTACATTAATAAATGCAATATAGTAGTTCTCCACTTTCGTGACAGTTATGCATATGTTTTATGCATTCCCAGAAAAAATAAATGCCTTTATCTTCTCTTCGGCTCCATTACCTTTTGATATTTCTCAAAGTGTGCCCACTAAAAATACCTACTCTTTAAGGAAGCGCCTCTACCCAAATATTATTTATTTTTCCTTATTATAACATATGATGGTTTTTTTGCAAACATTTATTTAGGAATATACTATCTACCTCTTTTTTTTCTAGCTGCTGCCTTTTGTCTATCTTTAAAGCTTCCTCTAGATTTCTTTTCCTTCTTTGGAGCCTCTGCACCCTTTCTTCTTTCACGAGTTTCCTCTCTTCCATTTCTAGAAGATTTAGATTTTTCACCCTTACCTGAAGATGGCTTACTTGGCTTTCCATTAGCATTTCTATTCTTAGCCTTACCTTGGTAACCAACACTGTGTCCTTGCCCTCTTGGTCTAATTAAACAGTTTGGTGCTGTACCAATTAAGTCTTCTCTTCCAGCCTTCATTAAAGCATCATAAACTAAGTTATAGTGCTTTGGATTTCTAAACTGAAGAAGAGCTCTTTGCATTGCCTTTTCTTCTCTACTCTTTGGAATGTATACAGGCTCCATTGTTAGTGGATCAAGTCCTGTGTAGTACATTGCAGTTGAATGTGTTCCTGGAGTTGGGTAGAAATCTTGCACCTGCTCTGGTTGATACTTTATATCTCTTAAGTATTCAGCAAGCTCTATGGCATCATGTAGCGTACTTCCTGGATGGCTTGACATTAGGTATGGAATTAAGTATTGTTCCTTTCCTAATTGCTTGTTTATCTTAAAGTACTTTTCTCTAAATTGCTCATAAGTCTTACCTGCTGGTTTACCCATATACTTTAATACATTTTCAGATACATGTTCTGGAGCAACCTTAAGCTGACCACTTACATGATGTTCAACAAGTTCCTTAAAGAACTTGTCATTCTTATCTGCCATAATGTAATCATATCTAAGACCTGATCTTACAAAGGCTTTTTTAACCTTTGGAATCTTTCTAATCTTTCTTAAAAGATTTAAGAATTCTGAATGATCAACCTCTAAGTTCTTACATGGTCTAGGAGAAAGACATTGCTTCTTTTTACAAGCTCCAATAGTTAATTGGTGGTTACAAGCTGGCTTTCTAAAGTTTGCTGTTGGTCCTCCAACATCATGAATATATCCCTTAAAGTCCTTAAGTTCTGTAATTCCCTTAACTTCATCTAGGATTGAATCTTCACTTCTACTTTGCACTGCTCTTCCTTGGTGGAATGTAATTGCACAGAATGAACAGTTACCAAAACATCCTCTTGAGCTTACAACAGAGAATTTAACCTCTTCTAGGGCTGCAATTCCTCCATCCTTTTCATACATTGGATGGTATGTCTTTGTGTATGGAAGTGCATAAACCTCATCAAGTTCCTCTCTTGTTAGTGGCATTTCTGGCTTATTAACCACAACATATCTTTGTCCATGAGGTTGTACAAGCATTCCACCTCTAACTGGGTCTTGCTCTTCATATTGAATTTTGAAGGCTTCACAATACTTAATTTTATCATCAGCAACTTCCTTAGCTGATGGAAGCATTATGTAGTCTTCATAAACCTCATCTAGTGATTCAACAACATAACAAGTTCCATTTACGTGTCTTATGTACTTTGCTTCAAAGCCATCATTCATAGCATTTGCTACTTCAACAATTTGCTTTTCACTCATTCCATAAACTAATAGATCAGCTCCACTATCTATAAGCATTGAGTTTCTAACATTGTCTCCCCAATAATCATAGTGTGCAAATCTTCTAAGGGAAGCTTCTACTCCACCTATAACTATATTTACATTTTTAAAGGCTTCTCTAATTTTATTACAATATACTATTGTTGCTCTATCTGGTCTTTTACCCATTACTCCACCTGGAGTGTAAAGGTCTTTTTCTCTTAATCTTTTAGAAACTGTATAATGATTAACCATGGAGTCCATGTTTCCTGCATTTACTAAGAATCCAAGTCTTGGTCTTCCAAGCTTTTTGAAGTCTTCTAAGTTGTGCCAATCAGGTTGTGGAATTATTCCAACCTTGTATCCTGCATTTTCTAGTACTCTAGAAATTATTGCTGTACCAAAGCTGTGATGGTCTATGTATGCATCTCCTGTAACTATAATGAAGTCACATTGTTCCCATCCTCTTTCTTCCATGTCTTTTCTGCTGACTGGTAAAAATTTATTGTTACTCATTTTTTCACCTACACTTATGTTTTTTGAAAATCATTATATGATTATAACACTTCTATGAATATATTACAAAGGAAAAAACTACTCACTTAACATAAGTAGTTTTCTCAATTATATTATTTTAAATTTATATTTTTAAAAATCTCTATTCCATCATTAATTATATTATTTATTAATCCCTGTTTCTTAAGTGCATTAAAATGAACAACATCAATTTTATATATTATATCAAGCATATCTAAATCATCCCTTAGTAAATTTAACTTTACAGATGATATATCATTTGAAAATATTGCTATATCAATATCTGAAGTGCTTTTGTAATTACCTGTTGCTCTTGAGCCAAATATTACAACTCTCTCTACTTCATCATATTTTGATAGCACTTCTTTTATTTGATTAATTATATTATCTTTTAATCCAAACAATTTTACATATCCTCTCTGCTTAATATTTCTCTCATTTCTGATAGCATATTAAAATACTTAGTCTTTATCTGTTCATATATCTCTAATGCAATTTCTTCATCATAAACATGTGAAGTTAAATTTCTATTTTTAAGCATATCTATCCAGGCTTCACCATCTTTTATTAATCCATACTGAAATGCTGCTCTAAAAGTACTTCGTGGACTTTTAGCTTCTTCTACTCCATCAGCTTCTAAAAAATACTTCATAAGCTTCCAACATAATTCATAGGTAAACTCAAATCTATGAATTACTCCATCCTTTAAAGTTGAAGATTTAGGATTTAATGTGCTTTCATCTATTGCTTCACTTAATCTAGATAACGCTCTTGTAAAATCATCTAATTTTTCATTCCATCTGCTCATTTTTTTCTTTCCTTTAGTAATAGATCTGCCTTATAACACTTTATCTTACCTTTATTATAGCCAAATTGAATATATTAAACAATAATAACTGTAATAGTTCCTTTATTGTCTACATTTCTATTTACTAATATCAATAACTCTATCCACATTTTTAATAGTAGATAGTCTATGAGCAACAATAATTATGGTTTTTCCAATCATTAAATTGTCTATTGCCTTTTGCACATAGCTTTCAGACTCCAAATCTAGAGCTGATGTTGCCTCATCTAAAAGAATAATTGGTGCATTTTTAAGAAAAGCTCTTGCTATACAAATTCTTTGCTTTTGTCCACCTGATAATTTATTCCCATTCTCCGCAACATTAGTGTT
>JBOFQV010000150.1:0-4871 GCA_051650705.1 Clostridium sp. | reverse complement strand
TCTCAAAAAACTTACTCATAAAAAGAATTGCTGGTTTTGTTTATCTATATTCTGTTCAATTTTCAAAGACCAATTTGTTTGCCGCTCTTAGCGACTTGTTTATCTTATCACTGCTTCAACACTCTGTCAACAACTTTTTTAAAAAACTTTTTTGATACTTTTCAAATTTGTTTTTTGTTGTTTTCTTGCGTGTCTCTCAGCGACATGTATTATCTTATCATATACAAATAATATATAACTCAAATATTACTGTACTATTTAAAATTAATCTCATTTTACTTCTATATTCTAACTAAATCTCTTTTTTTCTTATTATGATACTCTAGGAAATGTTTGTTTTCTTTATATTAATCTTTTGAAGATAATAAATATATAGATTATTTAGCATATAAGTATCTACCCCTGTATTTTCAATATTTATTTGTGTTATAATCCTTAAGAGGTGAAATAAATGTCAATTTTAAATAATGATTGGAATGAATTATTGAAAGATGAATTTAATAAAGATTACTATATTAAATTAAGAAAGGTGCTTGTAGAAGAGTATGGTTCAAAAACTATTTATCCCAATACCTATGATATATATAATGCTCTTCATTACACTAATTATCCTGATGTGAAAGTCGTTATATTAGGCCAGGATCCTTATCATGGTCCAAATCAAGCACATGGTTTAAGTTTTTCAGTTAAGCCTGGTGTTAAAATTCCACCATCACTTCTTAATATATATAAAGAACTAAATAGCGATTTAAATTGCTACATACCCAATAACGGTTATTTGAAAAAATGGGCTGACCAAGGAGTCTTACTTTTAAATACATCACTTACAGTTATAGAAGGAAAAGCAAATTCACATAAAAATATAGGTTGGAGTATATTTACTGATAAAATTATTTCTTTATTAAACGATAGAACTGATCCAGTTATATTTATCTTGTGGGGAAACAATGCTATTAGTAAAAAGAAACTTATAACAAACCCTCAACATATAATTTTAGAATCTGTTCACCCAAGTCCTCTTTCAGCGTCTAGAGGTTTTTTGGGAAGTAAACCATTTTCTAAAACTAATACATATTTAAAATCTATGGGAAAAACTCCAATCGATTGGCAAATAGAAAATATATAATAAAAGCGGCCAAAGTCGATATGACTTTAGCCGCTTTTATTGTGATTCTATTTATTTTAGGGGTTATTTTTTAAATAATTGCTTTTTTTTTATGTTTATCATATGCACAATAGATTAATGAGCCTATGATTCCAGCAACTCCACCAATTGAAAACACTAGTGGCACTGCACCAACTACAGCTCCTACAACTACACCGCATCCTGCTCCTATAGCTATTCCTTTTGCTAAAAACTCACATTCTCTATCTGAAAGACTAATTTTATCTAACATTCCCTCTCATCTCCTATTATTTATATGATAACCTATGTAATATTTATTTTATAGCATAATTCTTAAGAATCTCTTAAGTCTTACTTAAAGTTTATTTACTATTTAGTTAAAGATTTCTTTCACAATTATAATTATATTCATTAACCGCAAACTTGTAAAGAGTTATTTAATATCTTTTAAGGTATTTTTATAAACTTTTTATTAAGTTCTACTCAAACTTTTTGAGCGTTATAAACTCCCTTATAGTATAATTTTAATACTTATTTATTATAAAGTTGTTACATTAATTTTAAAAAAGGTTACAAATATCTTTCAAAATATTATACTATTTTGGTTCCATGCACTTCCTGAGCCCCTGTTGTACTAATAACTTCATCTTTATTTGAAGCATTAACACCTCCACCTGGCATTATGATAATTTTTTTATTCGCATATTCAATTAGTCCTTTTATAGTATTCAAATTATTTAAAGCTGACACTTCTCCACCTTTAGTTAATATTCTATTTATACCTAATTCAATTAATTTATCTATAGCTTCCTTCTTATCTTCAATTTCATCAAAGGCCATATGGAACGTTACTTCTAAGTTTTCTCTATATTTTAATAATTCTTTGATTACTAACTCATCAATTTTATTTTCTTTATCTAATACTCCTATAACTATTCCATTTACTTTTAGCTCATTACACAATTTTATATCTTCTATCATTATCTCAATTTCTTCTTTTGAATATATAAAATTTCCACCTCGTGGTCTTATTATTACATTAATAGGTACATTAATATCATTAATCGTCTTTTTAATTGTTCCATAACTTGGAGTTGTTCCACCTTCTAATAGATTGTCGCACAATTCTATTCTTGTTGCTCCTTTATTATATGCTCTAACAGCCTCTTCATAATTTCCTACACAAGCTTCTAATTGCATTACCATACCCCTCTCTCTCCTTTTACCTTCGTTACTTAATTTTCGTATTAATTTATCCCTCTCTTTATATAAGACGTATATTATATTAAAATAGTTTCATATTTTTATAAATTTTTATAAAAAAATAAAGCACTAACTAAGTTAGTGCTTTTCCTGGTGGCTCGACCAGGAATCGAACCAGGGACACGAGGATTTTCAGTCCTCTGCTCTACCGACTGAGCTATCGAGCCACATTAACCTGGCAACGTCCTACTCTCCCACACAGTCTCCCGTGCAGTACCATTGGCGCTGTAGAGCTTAACTTTCCTGTTCGGAATGGAAAGGAGTGTGACCTCTACGCCATCATTACCAGATACAATAATTATTATATAGTAATATTCTTATTATGTCAAACCTTTTATTTTTTATTTTTCAGCTCTATTTATATTATTTGTTGATGTATTACTAACATTATTGCTTCTTCTATCATTGAAGCTTGTGTTTGCTACAGCTATAACTGCTATATTATCAGATACTGCATTTAAAAATGCAGCTAATACATTTTGTTCATTTGCAGTTAGTCCTTTACTTAACTCAACTGCTAATACATATGATAATGTTAGTAATTCTTCGCCAGTTAATTCATATAAAGTCATTTACTATTCCTCTTAATTTATTATTAATAAATTATATTTGTTATACACAAAATTTATTATACAATATCTATCATTAATTTTTCCCTACTTTTATTTTCATATATATTTATGCAATAATAAATATATATAATATTATATGGAGATGATTTCATGAAAGATAAAATTCAACAACTTAAAGAAATAATAAAAAATAGCAATAATATTGTGTTCTTTGGAGGAGCCGGTGTAAGCACAGCTAGTGGAATTCCTGACTTTAGAAGCTCAAATGGATTATTTAATGAAAAACTTCAAATTCATTTAACACCAGAACAGCTAGTTTCTCACACATACTATATAAGATACCCAAAGGAGTTTTTCAACTTCTATAAAGAAAAACTAATTTATAAAGAAGCAAAACCAAATGGAGCCCATTTAGCTCTAGCAAAATTGGAAGAAATGGGTAAACTAAAGGCTGTAATTACTCAAAACATTGATGGACTTCACCAAATGGCAGGAAGTAAAAATGTTTTTGAATTACATGGTTCAGTTCATAGAAATTATTGTACTAAGTGTAATGCCTTTTATGATGTAGATTTTATTTTAAACTCAGATGGAATTCCTAATTGTACTAAATGTAATGGTGCAGTAAAACCAGATGTTGTTTTATATGAAGAAGGATTAGATGATGATGTTATAAATGGAGCAGTAAAAGCTATATCAAAAGCTGATACATTAATTATTGGTGGTACTTCTCTAGTTGTTTATCCTGCTGCTGGACTTATTAATTACTTTAGAGGAAAAAATCTTATATTAATAAATAAGAGTTCTACGTCTGCTGATTCAAAAGCTAATTTAGTTATTAATGATTCAATAGATACAGTACTTTCCTCAATAATTTAGTAATTTTTATTCACTTTCACAATATACTATTATTGTAGTATTAATTGTGAGGAAGATACATGGAAATTTTTATAATTATTTTGCTTGTATTAGTTTTAATTGGTGGACTAATATTTTTTCAAAGCAAAATTGCACAATCTAAACACCAATTAGTTGTACTTACTCGCCAGGTTGATAATTTAAGAAGTAGGGCTTCCTCTTCTAAAATAAGAAACTCTAGGCTTTTAGTTAAATACTTAATTCCAGAGAGTAGAATGGGACTCACTAATGCTAATACAAATCTTTTTATTTCCCCACTTGAAGATTCTCCAATACTTCAGAATCTTTCTGTAAAAATGGAAGTAACGATTTTAGATAAAGTCTCAATAAAAGATGTTACCTGGTTTTATGTACGAATACCTTCTGATGATAATATTAATTGTAGAGGATGGGTTAAGCAAACAGATTTTTCATTACTTTATGACACATCAAAATCTATTTCTAAAAGTTATTAAATAACCCACAATAAATTTATAATACTCTAAGTATTATCTTAGTTAAAGAGGATGACAAACAATTGTCATCCTCTTTAGCTTACATTGTATAAATTATATTAAATGCCATATATGCAATATATACTATTATTGTTGTAATAAATGGCCAGTTTATTACTCTTTCCTTTGAATATTCAACTTCTTTTTGTACTACTTTATTTTCAACAGTCTCACTTCCATATATATAACTATTTACTTGAGGATTTAATGAATATCTCGGCTTATAAATTCCTTTTCTTTCATCACTCCATTTTTTCATCTTAATCAAGATTAAAGCACATAGTGCACATGAAAATACAGCAGGTATTAAATACATTTGAAGCATCATTAGTTTTTCTCCAAGTGGCATAGCCTTTATCGATACATCTCCAGCAACTTCATTTACATTAGGTATTTTTAATAATATTTGTTGGAGTGTAACTGATGTTCCATTAATTAAAAAATGTAATAATGCTGATGCAAAAATACTATTTGTAATTCTAACTAACAATGCCAATA
>JBOFQV010000149.1:0-2549 GCA_051650705.1 Clostridium sp. | reverse complement strand
CATATTCTTAAATACATTAGGATTTGGTGCATATTATGATAGGGATTTTCTCACAAAGCTTACCTCAGAAGGGGGAACAGGAACCTTTTCTCACATTGATGAAATTACTGATTATAAATCAACAGTTTTAGATTTTGCTGAAACAGCAAATAAAACTGAGTTAGTTTCTGTTGATATTAATGGTGATGATTATTTTGTTCTAGGTCAAAATAAAAGAGTTAAAGGAAATTCCACTATAAACTCTTTAAGGCTAAATTCAAATAATCTAGTTGTAGCCTTTGATTGTGAAATATCTCTTAATGAAGAAAACATAAAATATTCCTCAAAGAAATTCAATAAATCATATTTAGAGGATTTCCTTTACTCCATTTCTCTTTACCATGTAATTAATGAGGATATTGATAGTGCCGAAGTCACTATAGCTCAAACTGGCAATTTGGATGCCTACTCAAAAATTTGCAACTGTTATTCCTTTATTGAAAAAGGAAAGGCTATTAAAGCACTAACAAGTTTAATTAATAATAAGGAAGAAAGAAAAAAGAATCCTCAAGTAAAAATATCAGTTACTCCAATTGAGGATGAGCCTCTATGTTTTCTTGAGGTTATAGAAGAAATTTTAAAGGAACCAAAAGCAACTCTTCTATGGGATAAAAGTTATAAGTATAAAAGAATTGGCGTTAAATCCAAATCTATAGATGACTCTCTAAAGTTTATTTCCTCTCCAAATGAGTATGGAAAAATAGTTAATCTATCAATTGGTTCTAGTAAATTAAATGTTGGTGTTAAGGTTGAAATTGATGGATGTGTTCAAAATACAAAGAGTAAATTAAAGCTAGATTGTAAAATATTTAAGGATTATAATATTTTCTTAAATGGAAACATTAATACTCCTCTTCTTTGGTGTATTCTCCCTAAAAAAATGAGGGACAAATATAAAAATGAAGGCTTTATTTTAAAGAATAGAAAATGGAATGGAAAAATGGTTTCTATATTAGATTTAACCAAACTAAAAGCAACAAATAAGCGTATTTTTAAAAGCCTAACCTCAGATGATATCTCTAATCTTCTATATGATATTGAGGTTTTAAGCTGTAAACAGTGGGCTCTTAATACAGTTATTAAGGAAATTCAATCTAATTATTCCATGACAAAATTAGATGCCTCTGTAATGTATCCTGAAGAAAAAGAGGCTAGGATTGCATTTAGAGTAGATAATAATGGAGTATTTACTTCTTCAAAAATACAAAGTGATACCACAACTCCATATGAAATTTATCCTGCTAATTATCTTGAATGGAAGGTTGATAAATTCCCTCAAAAGAAGTTCAAGGATTCCTTTAAAGAAGAGTTTTCAAAGCTTATAAATGAAGAAGACATCTTATCTTCCTATAATGATTTGATTACATTATTGATTAATACACGAAAAGATCTAAGAGAAAAAGAGTTTAAGGTAAACCTAGTTAGAATATCCTCTGCTCTATGCAAGAAGTCATTATTTATGTGGAATGAAGAATTTGAAAAGGATAAAAAACAAATGGACAAGGTATTAAACACAAACATGGTTGTAGGTGGAACAAATAAAATATCCATAAAGAAGTATGAAAACTTTAGTATAAGACAAGATAAGTATGTTGTTTTAACTAAGTGTAATTAAAATGCTTTGAGGGCGAAAGCCCTCAAATTTTTTTATATTTTTAGGAAAGTTACAGTAAATTTTGTTCCAACTAAAACCTTACTACTCACTTCTATTTTTGCCCCATTTCCTTCAAAAATACTCTTACTTAAAGAAAGTCCAATACCTATTGAATCTGGTTTAGAGTTCTTACTCTTATAAAATCTTTGAAAAATTTTATTTAAGTCTTTTTCCTCAATTCCTTCCCCAAAATCTTCAACAGTTATTTTAGTCCAAACAGTATTATCACTAATATCTATATTAATTTCTCCCCCATTTTTAGAGTGTTCAATTGCATTCTTTATTAAATTTATAAAGCCCTCTTCAACCCATTCTCCATCAATATTTAAAAATACATCTTCTCCAGTTATGTTAATCTTGTTATCATTCTCTAAGCTTTTCCCATGAAGAGCTCTCACAGCCCCCTCAATTGTGTCCCTAATATTCGTTTCACTCTTATTAAATTCAACAGCCTTAACCTCAAACTTGGCAAGCTTCAATAAATTTATAATCAACCACTCCATTTTGTCCAATACATTTCTAGAGTTCTGTAAAATCTCCTGCTCTTCCTTCTCTCCAAGCATTTTTCCCTCAATCAGTTCATTATAAATACTTAAAGTACTTAAAGGAGTTTTTAACTGATGAGAAATATCAGAAATTATATCTTTTAAAAATATCTTTTCTTCCTTTAAAGAAGATATTGAAGCATTAACAATCTCCACAAGCCTATTAACATTTTTAGTTAATACATAAAACTGTCCCTCTTTACCATCATCAACTCTAACAGAATAATCTCCTTCAATAATTCTTTCTAATGACTTATTTAATTTATTAACTCCCCCATAAAACTCCCTATAAGATAGAAATTCCTTAATAC
>JBOFQV010000148.1:0-3795 GCA_051650705.1 Clostridium sp. | reverse complement strand
AAGGTTGATAGAAGAGTGATTAGAAGACTTGGGGATTTATCTATATTGGGTTTAATTATAGCTTTAATATTTTATGTACTGTCATGGGTTTTTTAATATAAATTTAATAAGCCATCTAGCTGATATAAGGCTAGATGGCTTTTTTTAACTGTTTATATAAAGATTTAAATTTTCTAAATGAGTATTTTTGATTTCTTCACTAATAAGCATACCATTGTGGAGAAGGTTTGAGACATCCTCATATTCATCAGGAGATAGAGGGTTGTTCAAAACCTTGTTTATAAGGGCGCTTAGCTCATATTTGCTATTATCCCCATGGAAAATAACATTTGCATCATCAATATCACCATTAAAATCCACACAGTTTAGATATTCAATAGTGATGATTTTATTACTATCAATATGAGTGTTGTACATTAGAGCATTTTTATGATGGTTATTTTGCTTTATTGCATTGGCTTTGCAAAAGATAGCTCCACTGCTATATTTTACTGTCCAGTATTTACTGTTGAAATTACCCTCAATGGTGCCAGTGTAGTTTTTCACTTCAAATAGTATGATTCCTTTTGGGGTAACAAGAGCTACGTCAATTTCTGTAAGATCAACATTGTTATAGGGTTTGCAGGGAATATATGAATTCCAAAAAATACTTGAGTCTTTGATGTTTAGTGATCTTAGTGTAGCTACTAATGTTTCTTCTAGCTCTTCGTTTGGTGGTGGGAGATTTAATGTGCTTGTTTGGATTATATTTGATTCTGTTTTTTCAGGTTGGACTGTTTTGGTGTTTTCTACTTGGTTTTTGTTTGGTGTTGATTGATTTTTTAAAAGTAGTGAAAAGATTTTTTTAATAAAATTTTTCAAGTTTGGTCCTCCTAGTAGTGGTTGATGTTATAATATGCAACTACTGGGATTTTTGTTAATGTTTTATTTTATAAAATGATTTTTTGTAGGGGTGATTAAAGGAATTTCCTTTTCTCATGATAAATAATATGCTAGAAATTTTTAAATCAAAGGAATTGAAAGGGGAGGTGCATTTTTTTTATTCAATCTGTATAATTTTATAATAAATAGATTATAAAAGGGGAGAACTTAAAATGAGTGATAAAGGGTTTTGGAACAATATTTATAAAAATGTTAAAACTTCACCAATACAATATGATAATTGGTTGGATGACTATGAGGAATTGATTAGGAAGAATTTAAAAGGGCTTGTTATTGTGGATTTGGGCTGTGGCTCTGGGGGGAACACTAAGCATTTTATAGAACAGGGTTATGAGGTGATTGCTTGTGATTATTCTGAAGAGGCTCTTAGAATTGTTGAGGAACACATTCCAAAAGCAAGGGTTATGAATGTGGACATATCTAAGAGATTACCTTTTGAGGATGATTTTACTACCATTGTTATTGGGGATTTATCTCTACATTATTTTGATGAGAAGAAAACCTTTGAAATTTTGGATGAGCTTAAGAGAGTGTTGAAAAAGGATGGGTATTTATTCTTTAGGGTGAACGCTGTTGGTGATGTGAATTATGGCTACAACATGGGGGAAGAGCTTGAGAGGAATTATTTTATGACTGTTGAGGGAACAAAGAGATTTTTTTATTTTGAGGAGGTTAATAGATTCTTTAAAGGCTTTGAGCTTGTGGAGTGCAAGGGTGTTTCTATTGAGAAGTATGGAATGAAAAAAGAGGGGATTGTTGGGGTAGTTAGAAATAATAAATAAATTATGAAAAACTGCTGCTTACTTAATAACTCTTTTATTTTGAAGTTTTGGTTAAATTTCTGAAAGTTTTATATCAAAATATAAACCTTTTGTGAAAGCTATGTAATTTAGTTTTTTTGTGAATTATAATTCTCTCTAGATACATTAAGCATGTGTTAAAGATTTGTTAAACTATGTAAAATCATAATTGTAGGAGAGAGAAAGATGTTTAATTTAAATCCAAAAGAAGATAAGTTTTATTTAATGTTTGTGGAGGTTTCAGAGGTTGTAAATGAGGCAGCAGTAATTCTAAGAAATGGTATGGAGGACTTAGCTAATAAGAATGAATGTGCAGAAAAAGTATCAGAATTAGAACATAAGGGGGATATGATGGTTAGGCATTTTATTGAGGAGCTTAACAAATCATTTATAACTCCAATTGACAGAGAGGATTTATATTTAATTATAAAAATGGCTGATGATGTGCTAGATTACATAGATTCAATAATGCATAGATTCATTATGTTTAATGTGGACAAGAGTACAGTAAAGGCTAATTCTTTATGTGATATGATTGTTAAACTAACTGGGGAACTGGTTGACTTAATGAATGAATTTAAGCATATTGGTAAGCAAAACAAAATTATTGACAAGGTTAGAGGAATTAAGGAGATTGAAAGAGAGGCTGATTGTATTTATAGGGATACTGTTAGTGAGCTTTTTAAGAATGAAAGTGATGTTTTATATATTTTAAAATGGAGAGAAATTTATGAGTTGTTGGAAAATACAATTGATAGTGTAAATAAGGTTTCTAGCATAGTAGAAGGGGTTGTGGTTAAGCATGCCTAGTACTATGATTTTAACTGCTACTATTGTTGTGGTGGTTTTGATTTTTGACTTTATTAATGGGTTTCATGATACTGCAACAGCTGTTGCAACATCTATTTCAACAAGGGCTTTGACTCCAAAGAGGGCAATTTTAATTTGTGCTGTTTTTAATTTTATTGGGGCTTTGTCTGGAACTGCTGTTGCAAAAACTGTGGGGGAGAGTATTGTTAGTCACAATTCTATTCCTCAATGGGTAATTTTAGCTGTTTTGGTTTCTGCGATTATTTGGAATCTTTTAACTTGGTATTTTGGAATTCCAAGTAGCTCTTCTCATGCTTTGATTGGGGCTTTAGTTGGGGGAGGAATTGGGTATACTAAGACTTTAGATGTGGTAAATTGGAGCAATCTTTTTTCAGAGGTTGTTTTGTGGATTTTCCTATCTCCAGTTATTGGGTTTTTTGTTGGATATATTTTAATGGTTATTTTAAATTGGGTTCTTAAGCCTTTTAAACCAACAAAGGTTAACAGGGTGTTTTTAAAGCTTCAAGCTGTGGCTGCTGCTGCAATGTCCTTTAATCATGGGGGAAATGATGCTCAAAAGTCTATGGGGATGATCTCTATGGCTCTTTTAAGTGGGGGATTTATTAGTGAATTCCATGTTCCTTTATGGGTTATGGTTGCTTGTGCTACTGCTATGGCTCTTGGAACTTCTGTTGGAGGGAAGAGAATTATTAAGACTATGGGTAGTGGGGTTGCCAAGCTAAATCCTGTTAATGGGTTTGCTGCTCAAATTGGGGCTGCTATGGTTATTTTTATGTCTACTGTTTTTAAGGCTCCTGTTAGTACTACTCATATTAGTACTACTACTATTATGGGGGTTGGTGCTAATAGAAATGTTAAGAGAGTTAAGTGGGGTGTTGCTAAGAACATTGTATGGGCATGGGTAATTACTATACCAATTACTGCAACCCTATCTGCAATCTTCGTGTCTATTGCAAAGGTTGTGTTATTTTAGGAGCACGCTAGGATAAAAATTTTTGTTGCTTTCTCCGTCGGCAAGCTCCAAGTCGACGCACCGTAAAATTTTTATCCTTAATGCAGTTTTATCCCTAAAATTTAGGAGTTTGGGGTTTTAGGTTAGGATGCGCTCCAAGTCAACGCACCAAAAAATTTTAACCTTATTGCAGTTCGTTTCCTAAATTAAAGGGATCTGTGTGGGAGGTTTTAGAGTCGACAAGCTCCAAGTCGACGCACCATAAAATTT
>JBOFQV010000147.1:0-5098 GCA_051650705.1 Clostridium sp. | reverse complement strand
GAATATAGAATAAATGGAGCAATTTATATATGCAATGTGGAGTATTTTAAAAAACACAGAAGCTTTTATAAGGAAAAAAGCTATCCATATATAATGAAAAGGGAGGATTCTATTGATATAGATACTCTTTTTGATTTTTCTTTAGCTGAATTTATATTGAAAAATAAGGGTGTAAATTCTTAGTAGTTTCTTAAGATTTTTTGAAAACCATAGAAAATTTTTAAAAAATGTAGTAGCATATAGACTTGTACAATCTTATTAACAAAGGAGAAAAATATGAAGATTAAAAAAATAGTTACTTCATTAGCACTTTGTGGAGTTATTTTAGCTTCTCAAGTTGTTCCAGCCTTTGCAGATGCTGCAAGAGTTGTTACATTAGGTGCTAATTTAAGTCAATCACAAAAACAAACAATGCTAGATTATTTTGGGGTTAAGGAAAATGAGGTTGTTTTACTTGAGGTAAACAATCAAGAAGAGAGAAAATATCTAGAGGGAATAGCAAGTGAACAGCAAATAGGAACAAAAACCTTTTCTTGTGCATTTGTTGAGCCAACTAAAAAGGGAAGTGGAATAAATGTTAAAACAGCAAACATTACTTGGGTTACAAGTTCAATGGTTGCAACTACACTTTCAACAGCAGGAATAACTGATGCAAACTGTGTAATAGCAAGTGTATTCCCTGTTTCAGGTACTGGTGCCTTAACAGGAATAATGAAGGCTTTTGAGGATGCAACAGGGGAAAACCTAGATGAAGAAAAGAAGGAAATTGCTTCAGAAGAGTTAATCATTACTGGTGATTTAGGAAATGATATTGGACAAGATAAAGCAACTGGAGTAATTAATGATATAAAAACAGAAATTATAAAAAATAACACAAAAGATACTACTCAAATTGCTCAAACTATTGTAAATGTAACAAACAACTATAATGTTACAATTTCAAATGATCAGCAAAAAGAAATAGAAGAATTAATGCAAAAGATTTCTAAGCAGGATTATAACTATAAGGATATGAAGAAGACCTTAAATAATGTTAAAAAGAATGTTGAGGAAAGCTTAAAAGAGGCTGGGGAAAAAGTTGATAAAGGCTTCTTTGATTCAATTAAAGAGTGGTTTTCTGGAGTTGGGGATTGGTTCACAGGATTATTTAATAATGATGAAGAGGATCTTGGAATTTTAAATAACACAAATGACTCAATGCTTGGAGAAAATGCAAAAATTGATGCAACTGATAAAGAGGCTATAAAGCTTCCAAGTAATGAAGAGGTAAAAGGCTTCTTCGGAAAGATTTGGGATTGGTTCACTGGATTATTTAAGAGTGATGAGCCATCAGAAAGTGGTGATAAAGTAGTACCAGAAACAACTAAACCACAGGAAGATAATAAAGAAAACTTAAATAAGGAAGAGCCTTCTCAAAATAATAATGAGAATATAAATAAGGAAGAGCCTTCAAATAATAATAATGAAGATTTAAATAAAGAAAACCCTTCAGAAAGCAATAATGATGCTTTACAAGGGGAAAAGGATAAACAATAGTACATAGAATTGAGAATGTAGAATTGAGAAAAATTTGATTAATTTGTTAAAACTCCCGAAAGGGAGTTTTTTTCATTAATTCTCAATTCCTAAATTTAAAAGTAGAATGATTTATTTAGCATAATTAAAATTATATACATTAAAAAATATAAACAAGTAAACAGTTTCACCAAAAGATTACTATAAATTTAGAAAAATTATGTTTAGGAGGGGAAAGGAGTACAAAGCCTTAAAAATCAGGGAATTCCTGTATAAATTATTGTTATGATTATTCTTGATTACGTATACAAAGGGAGTAAAATTATGTTATAAATCATTTGAAAAGAGGGGTAAAATGAAAGGGATTAGAAAAAGGGTATTTGCTTTAGCAACTTGTTTTGCTATGGCAATAACACTAGTACCAGCTTTTAAAGCTGGAGCAGAGGATGTAAATAAACAAAGCACTAATGTAGAAGCTCAAAGTACAGTGCAAACTGTTGAGCAAAGAAAATTTGTAGCATATTTTACAGAGTGGGCTTATAAAAATGAGCAAAACCACTATTACACTGTAGATATGATGCCTTGGGACAAAATGACTCATGTTAACTACGCATTTGCTCATGTTGACCCAAAAACAAATAAAATAGCACTTGGGGACAAGGCAGCAGCAACAGAATTGACATTCCCAGGACAAACCAATGATTTCCCATATAAGGGACACTTCAATGTATTAAACTCATACAAAAAAAAGTATCCAAATGTAAAAACACTAATATCAGTAGGGGGATGGGCTGAATCAACAGGTTTTTATACAATGTGTTCAACAGCTGAAGGAAGAGAAACCTTTGCAAATTCATGTGTTGACTTTGCAAGACAATATGGATTTGATGGAATTGATATTGACTATGAATATCCAACAGCCCTAGAGGATGCAGGTAATCCAATTGATTTTGAACTTGCAAAGCCTTATAGAAAGGATGCATACAAAAACTATGTTGAAATGCTTAAGGTATTAAGACAAAAATTAGATGAGGCATCAATTAAAGATGGAAAACAATATTTAACAACAGCAGCAGTAACAGCATCTGCATGGGTTGTGAGTGGTATGGGTGAAGAAAACTTCACTAAATATTTAGATTTTATAAACTTAATGACATATGACCTACATGGTTCATGGAATGGATTTGTTGCACATAATGCACCACTTTATTCAGACCCAGATGATAGTGAAATTAAGTTCTGGAAATTACCATATAACTACTTAAGCACAGATTGGGCAGTTAAGTATTATTCAGGGTTTATGGATCCATCTAAAATAGTAATTGGTGTTCCATATTATACAAGAGGATGGAAGAATGTTAAGCCAGGATCAAAACCAGGGGGACTTTATGGAGAAGCACCAGCACCAGGAAAGAAAATTGAAGAAGCAGGTGATGGAGCAGTTGGCATAGATAACATTTGGCATGATAAATTACCTGATGGAACAGAGGAGCCAGGTGGATCAAATCCAATTTGGCATGTGAAAAATCTTTTAGCAGACAAGAGTCTTGGATATGTTAGATATTGGGATGATGTATCAAAGGTTCCATATGTTTGGAATGAAAGCAAAAAGGTATTCTTAACTTATGAAGATGAACAATCAATGGCAGAAAAGGTTGATTACACAATTAAGAACAACCTTGGTGGAATAATGGTTTGGGAAATTGATGGAGACTTTAAACAGGACTCGACTGGAAAGTATGTTGTTGGAGATTCATTAACAAAAATTGCAGCTGACAAATTTAAGGCAGCAGGACCAATTTTAGTTGATGAACAAAAGCCAACAATGCCACTTTTAGATTATGATATTCAATTAGTAAATGGATATGATCATCCATATAATGAGTACAAGGTAAATTTAATTAATAATACAGGTAAGGCAATTACAAAGCCAGCAAAAATTGAGTTTGATCTTCCAAATTCATTTGCATTAAAGGATGCTCCATGGTCAAGTGGTGCAAATATTAAAGTTGAAGACAAGGGATTATATAAGCATTTTACTGTTACAGTTGATGAATGGGGAGTAGGTCTTGGAACTGGTACAACAACACTTTTCCAAGGAGAAATGATTTTAAGACCAATGGGTGGAGCTAAAAATATGGTTCTTAATGGTAATCAGTCAAAGCCGGAATGGGATAGAAGAAAGCCACCAGCACCATCAATTCTTGGAGCAGTTGTTTCTTCAAGCACAACAGATAGCAGAGATGGTAATTATACTTTAACTGTTAATGTTCCAGCAAACTCAAAGGGAACAAGCTTTGATCTTTATGAGGGAGATAAGGTAATTAAAACTCAAGCTATTACAGGAACTTCAGCACAAACATTCACTTATGATATGAAGAGTAAACCAAATGGAACTTACACTTATAAGGTTGTAACAAAGAATGCAACTTCAAGTGTTCAATCAAGTGTGGTTTCTGTTTATGTAGGTCCTGAAATTGCAATTAAGCCTGCTCTAGTATCTTCATCAGTATTTACAAGTACTAATGGAAGCTATGATATAAAGGTTTCTGTACCAGAAAATAGCCAAGGTACTACTTTAGAGGTTTATGAAGGAACTACTAAGATTGCAACAGAAACAATTACAAATGTAGCTAAGGATTTCACATATTCAATGAAGGATAAGAAGAATGGAACTTATAGCTATAGTGCAATAGTTAAGAATGCAGCTAAGTCTGTTGATTCTAATGTGGTTAATGTAAAGGTAGCAATTAAGCTAAGCTATGCTGCATATGACCCAAATAAGGATTATACAATGAATGATATGGTTTCTTATAAAGGAAAGATTTATAAATCTAAGGCTTGGTGGGTAAAGGGACAAGCACCGGATTTATATCCAAATATTTGGGAATATGTTGGTGAGGATGTACAGGAGCCAGATGTTGTTGATTTAGCAGGGGTTGCTTTAAGGTATAATGCTAAAAAGGGCGATGCTAATTATGATGAGTTATATGATAGAACTAATGATGGATTTATTGATATCTATGACTTAGTTAATGTTGCTAGTCAAATGAAATAAAGTGTGCACTAAAAAAGGGAGCACACTAGGTTAAAAAATATTTGTTGCTTATTCCGTCGCATGCGCTCCAAGTCAACGCCCCAAAATTTTTTAACCTTATTGTTGTTCTTTCCTTAATTTAAAGGTTATCTATCACAACTTTAAAACTCTAAAGAGTTTTTTAAAAAATCTATTCAGCATCGCTGAATTCAATGATTGAGAAGAATAAACCTCTAATTTAGAGAAAAGACTGCAATAGGGATAAAAGTTTTTATGGCGTCGACTTGGAGCTTGCCGACGGAGAAAGCAAGAAAAACTTTTATCCCAGCGTGCTCTCTAAATTAAGTGCACACTTTAAATCTAGTATGCTCCTAATTTTTCATTATCTTTTACAGTAGCAATATTATTGGCATGATCACCAATTCTCTCAAGGTTTGAAATTAAATCAAAGAAAATACTTCCAGACTTAGCATTACAAGCTTTCTCATTAAGTCTCTTAATATTATTCTCTCTATACACCTTTTCAAGCCTATCAATCTTTTCCTC
>JBOFQV010000146.1:0-2954 GCA_051650705.1 Clostridium sp. | reverse complement strand
TGCAACTGTTCTAATTCCAAGTTCATGACATGCTCTAAAAATTCTTATTGCAATTTCTCCTCTATTTGCTACCAATACTTTTTTTATGTTCTGCCCCAATCTACAACACCTCACTCAATTTTATAAAAATTATAGTTATATTACATATTTAATTAATATGAACAATATTCATAAATATTCTTAAAATGCATCAATAATTATTAAAAATTTAGCCATACTATCTTTGAAGGAGTGATTATATATGAGAAACAAAAGAAAAGGAATTTTTATACCATTAATGACTTTATTTTTAATATTTACAATTGGTTTTTCTGCTTTAGCAGCACCAATAACCTTTAGTTTATCAAGAGAAATTGGGGAATTTAGATATAGAGGGGATACCTATGGAGTTAAACGAATAACAATGGATGGTACTGGGGATATTGCTTATTGCTTAGAGATAAATAATGATTACCCAAATGATGATCATTTTACAAAAGATGGTACTGTAAATGAATTGTTATCTTGTCTTATGGACAATAGCTTTCCTCAAAAAACTGCAAGTGAACTTGGAGTAGACAATGATAATGAAGCTTATTTAGCTACCCAAATTGTTTTATGGTCTATTGTAGAAGGTTTTAATGTTAATTTAATTACAACTCCAAATAAAAATACTCAAAGAGCAATTGTTAAAATTTATAATAAAGTAACTAGTATTGGAACATCCCAAACTAAATATCCTGTTTACTCTCCAGGAAATAAAGAAATTCAGGATATAGTTGTATCTAAGCCAATTGAATCACCTAATATACCAAAACCTGAAGAAGAAAAACCAGGTCCAAAACCTGAAGAAGAAAAACCAGGTCCAAAACCTGAAGAAGAGAAACCAAGTCCAAAACCTGAAGAAGAGAAACCAAGTCCAAAACCTGAAGAAGAGAAACCAGGTCCAAAGCCTGAAGAAGAGAAACCAGGTCCAAAACCTGTTGAAAAGAAACCAACTCCAAAATCTGTTGAGGAAAAGCCAACACCAAAACCTGAAACAGCTCCACAAAAAGCGAAAGAACTTGGATAAAAAATTAAGGTGCCGAAAGGCACCTTTTAATTATAATTCTTTTCTTATAAAACTATATTTTTCTACTTCATAAGGAAGCTTAATTTTGAATATCATTCCAGGATGTTTACAATCCTCAATTTCATTACCATCTTCATCAAAAATTTCTAAGGCGTTAAACTCAGCTCCAATAAATCCAGGTGAAAGTACAGAAACCTCATCGCCCTTAACGAATTTATTTCTTTGTCTACAAGTAGCAATTCCACTTTCCTTATCATAATCTAAAACTAATCCTACAACATCCCACTCTCTTATATGGTCATTCGTATCATAAATTAGTCCACCTTCTCTTGGCTCATCAAAGAAAAATCCTGTGTGATATCTTCTATGACTTACCTTATACATTTCTTCTAGTATAGTTTCTGGTAGCTTGTAGTTTTCTGGATCTTCTAAGTAAAGATCTATTGCCTTTCTATATGCATTAACAACTACGGCTACATAGTATTCACTTTTATTTCTTCCCTCTATTTTTAATGAAGCAATTCCAGCTTCCATTATTTCTGGAATATACTCAATTAAACAAAGGTCCTTTGAGTTCATAATGTATGTACCCCTTGAATCCTCTTCTATTGGGAAGTATTCACCTTGTCTTTTTTCTTCAACTAATGAATATTTCCATCTACATGATTGTGCACAATATCCTCTATTTGAATCTCTTCCTGCCATAAAGTTTGAAAGAAGACATCTTCCTGAATATGAAATACACATTGACCCGTGGATGAATACCTCAAGTTCTAAATCTTCTGAAATATACTCTCTAATTTCTTTAATTTCCTTTAAAGAACATTCTCTAGCAAGCACTACTCTTTCAGCTCCCAAATCTTCCCACATATTGCATGACTCATAATTTATTGTATTTGCTTGTGTACTTATGTGTATTGGTAAATTTGTATTCTTTTTTACTGTTCTTAAAACTCCAAGGTCAGATACAATAACTCCATCTACCCCTAGTTCATCTAACTTTACTAAATATGTTTTAAGTTCTTCCATTTCTGAACTTCTAGGCATTACATTAACTGTACAATATATTTTCTTTCCAAGTGAATGAGCAAATTCTACTCCTTCTTTAATTTCTTCATATGAAAAGTTTTTCGCTGCTGCTCTTAGAGAAAATGCTTCTCCTCCAAAATATACAGCATCTGCACCATATAAAAAGGCTACCTTTAATTTTTCAAGGCTTCCTGCTGGTGCTAATAATTCTGGTTTTTTAAAATTCTTATTCATTTTTATTCCTCTTTTTTAACTGTAGTGATTTTTACTAGAACTATTTTACCACAAAGTTTCTTTTTATCAAAACCATTTAATTAGCTTTATAATTATATACTGGTTTTATTATTTTAATATCCTCTACTGTTTCTACTATATTTTCAAGAATTTCTTCCATTGGCTTATACACCATTGGAGCTTCATCTATGGTTCCATATCCTACTGAGGAAGAATATATTCCCTTCATAGATTCTTCATACTCTTCTAATGAAACAACTTCCTTTGCTTTACTTCTACTCATTAATCTTCCAGCACCATGAGGAGCTGAACTGTTCCAATCCTCATTTCCTTTTCCAATACATAAAATACTTCCATCCCTCATATTTATTGGAATTAAAACTCGCTCTCCTTTTTTAGCTGATATACTTCCCTTTCTTATAATGTTATCCTCAAAGTTTATATAATTATGGATAGTATGAAAATACTTAAAGTCCTTAATATTTTTATTTAATAACTTTGTTAAAATTATATTTGCCATTGTTTCTCTATTTATTAATGCATATTCCTGACAAATATTCATATCCTGCAAATACATTTCTCTATACTTTCCACTTAAAAAGCAAAGCTCCCTTGGATATTTTGGGTGTAATCCATCATA
>JBOFQV010000145.1:0-7931 GCA_051650705.1 Clostridium sp. | reverse complement strand
ACTATTAATAATAATGTACACCACTTAATAAACTTCTTCATTTCCATTTCCTCCCATTTAAATTTATGTTACCATATAATAAAATTATTTTTTTATTTTACATAAAAATTTTCAATAGAAAATTTTCAAAATTACTGTCAGTTTTATTTAAATGTTACGAATATATTCATAAGAAGAAATATGTTAGAAAGGAGAATAACTTTGATTTCTGATAAGAACTTAATAGAGATAATTCAGTCAAATAAAAAACAAGGAATTGAAGTAATTATGGATGAATACTCATCCTTAGTTTATACCATAGTAAATAACCTACTCTCCTCATGTTACTCTAAAGAAGACATTGAGGATTGTATAAGCAACATTTTTGTTGATATATATAAGAGTCTTAACAATCTTCAAGAATCTAAAGGAAGTATCAAGGGGTATATCTCATTAATTGCAAGAAGGCGCGCAATTGATATGTATAGAAAGTATTGTAAAAAGAACAAGCAAGAAATTTCACTTGATATGCTATATGAAGAGCCCTCATCCTATGAATGTGATGTTTCAACATACATTTCAGAAAAAGAAGAATCTTCTTTTTTAGCAGAGTCAATAAATGCTTTAGGGGAACCAGATAGAACAATAATAATTAGAAAGTATTTTTTATATCAAAGTTCAAAGGATATTTCAAAAATTTTGGATATTAAAGTTAATACCATAGACAAACGTGCTTCCCGAGCACTAATTAAACTTAAAAATATGTTAGGAGGAAAATTATATGGATAAAGAAATTTTAGACATGCTTAATGAACTATCTCCTGAAGATGCTACCACTCTTCTTAATGGAATTGAAATAGAAAAAATACCTAAAGAAACTAAAAACTCCATAAAGGAATTAACCCTTAAAAAGTTAAGCTTAAATACTTCTCCAAAAAGAAAAAACACCTTCTTTAGTTCCATATTTTCAAAAAGGAATATTGTATTCTTGCTTATATTCTCTATTTTATCAATTGGCTTTGCTTTTATGCTGCCAAGGGAGAAGGTTGCTGTAGCCTATGTTTCCTTTGATATTAATCCAAGCATTGAAATGGGATTAGATAAGGATAATAAGGTTATAAAATATACCTCCGTAAATAATGATGGAATAAAATTAATTGGAGAAAAACCACCTCTAAATGTTTCAGTTAATGAATCTATTGATTATTTAGTTCAAAATGCTATTGATGAAGGCTATATCACTTCTGATGGAACATCAACTATTGCCTTAAGTGCCACTAGTGATGATGAGATTTTAAGTAATTCCTTGGAAAATTCAATTACTGACTCTGCTAATAAAGCCTTAAATAGAAATGGGGTAAATTGTAATATTGAAGGTGGTATTGCCTCCTCTGAAAAACGTGAAGAAGCTTTAAGCTATGGTATAACTCCTGGGAAGCTTAATATCATTAAAAAATTACAAGAACTTGACCCATCAGTAAAAATTGAAGATTATAAGGATGCTACTATTAAAGAAATACAAAATAAAATTCATGAGTTAAAAGGAATTGGAAATAGTAACAGTAATCCTCCTGTTTCTAATAATGGGAATGAAAATAATAATGGTAATGGAAATGGTAAAGTTCCTAATGGTAATGGTTCTGGAAATACTAATGGAAATGGGAATAATAATGGCAATAAACCTCCATCAATCGTCCCTGAGGCAAATGAAAATAAGGAAACTCAAAATAATAACGGAAATCCAAATAAGGCGCCTAATAATGGAGATGGTAATGGTAATGGAAACCAAGGAAAAGGACCACATAATGGAAATGGAAATCCTAATGCTGGCAACCCAAATCCAGGAAATCCAAACAAAAAATCTAATTAAGCAAAAAGGAATTGAGCTTTCCCTCAATTCCTTTATTATTTCTACTTTTTCTTTCTTTTAAATCTCACTCTTAAGCTTTTATTATTTATTGGATTTAGCTTATATGAGGATACAATTATTAAAAGAATAGTACATACAATCATCATTCCCATTGAGAAATACGTAACAGAACCAAAACCATTCATTGTTATCATTGGATAAATCATTCCTAATGGCCCCATTGTAAGATTTGCAACACCAACCTGTGCACTTAACATTGAAAAATATCCTGCCACTGGGCTTAGTGAAACAAACTTTGGAAATAAAACCACAGTTTCTGGAGTTGCATTACTGCTCTTATAAATAAACATTCCATAAGCTAAAACAAATATTCCAATAAAAATAAACAATACCACTCCATAGGTAGCTGCTGTAGCTCCCTTTGATGTTTTTAAGAAGGTTGAAAAGAATATTCCAATTGCCCCAACAAAAAATGTTGTTATAATTAAAAATATCATTAACTCAACAATATTCTTAAGTGATACCCCTCCAATTAAAAATGTTAATGCATATACTGGTAAGGTTAAAAATAATAAAATTAACACCTTACTAACTGAAGAAAATAACTTTCCTATTATAATGCTAAAGGAGCTAAGCTTTGTTGATAATAAAACATCTAGAGTTTGCTTTTCTCTTTCTGAACTAATTGCAGTACTTGTCATAGATGGAACCATGAATAATAAAAGTACTGTTTGTGCTAATGATATAGTCAAATAAATATTTATTGGAGTATTAAGACTAAGTCCCTCAAATATAGCATTTCTTGTACTAGCATAATACATAAATACTCCTACACCACTAACTATTAATGAATACACTAAAACCATTAATGGAAATTTCCATGTTCTAACTGTTAACTTGCTTTCATTTCTTAATACAGAATTTATTCTCAATTGTTCCACCTCCTAATCTTCCCTTGTTTCTGTTAATTGAATAAATAAATCTTCTAAATTTCCTTCTTTTCTATTGAATGAGGAAACCTTAATCTCATTTAATACTAAGTATTTTAATAATTCATAAGCTTCCTCTTCTCCACCCTTTAGGTTTGCTAAAATGCTTTGACCATCCTGTTTAACATTTGCAATCCCTTCAAAATCTGAAACTAGCTTAATTCCCTTTTCAACTTCCCCAATAAGAGAAATTTTTATTGGATTCTTTCCTCCAGCCTCTTCCATAATCTCTTCAATTGTCCCTTGAGATACAATGGTTCCCTTATCAATAATTCCAACCCTAGAACATATCTCCCCAAGCTCTGAAAGAATATGAGAGCTAACTAAAACAGTCTTATCTAAATCCTTTAAGTTTCTTAGAATATTTTTCATTTCAAATCTAGCTCTTGGGTCCATTCCAGATGCTGGCTCATCTAAAATTAGAAGCTTTGGATCATGCATCATACTTCTAGCAAGAGAAAGTCTTTGCTTCATTCCTCTAGAAAGCTTATCTACATTAACCTCTGCCTTATCTCCAAGCTGAACTAAATCTAATAATTCAAGCCCCTTTTTTCTTGCAGTCTTTCCTAAAATCCCATATATACTTCCATAGAATTCAAGGTATTCAATTGCCTTTAAATTATCATAAACACCAATATAATCTGGCATGTATCCTATTTTTTCTTTTAGCTTTTTGTTATGCTTTAAGGCATCAATTCCATCAACATAAACCTCTCCAGAGTCTGCTGATAAAAGACCAGATATTATTTTCATTGTTGTACTTTTACCTGCACCATTTGGTCCAATAAACCCAAATACTTCTCCTTCATCTATTTGAAGGTTTACACCATTTAATGCCTTAAAATCTCCAAAGCTTTTATTTAAATCCTTAATAGTTAGCATTACTTTTTAAACCTCCCTTTAGTTGAAAATGATGGAATTATACTTCCTTCTTCCCCTTCTGAAATTACCTTAAATTTAATTTCACCTTCATTTACATAGTTTTTAAAATCAGTTAATTTGAAAGGTGCCTCTTTTGAGATTGTTATAGCTTCAAACTTCTCAGTCTTAAAGTTATAAATCTCCATCTTTCCACCAAACGGTCTTCCAACTGGCATTCCTTTGTCCATAACTCCTGAATCCTGTTTGTCTGAAATAGTTAAGATTACTTCTGAAGGAACAAATTTTTCTGGAAGAGTATATTTTATTACTGCATTTCCACTACCCCAAATCATTCCTGAGCTATCAAGTCCCATACTATCACTAACTGATTCAATAGCCATTTCCAAATATCCTGGAGGATAAACAGTATTACCTTGAGAATCCTTCATATCAATTTCAACATTATTTACATAAGCAGTACTTGAAAATTTTGAAATATTATCTGATTCAAAATCTAATCCATATTCAATATCTTCATTTGTTATGGATATTATATAAGCTTCCTTTGGCTTTAATGTTGCACTTACTTGATTTATTAAGCTATTTATTCTTCCATAATTTTTAAAGGTTGTTTCATCTTCCTTAGTGAATTCATTTGTATATAACTTTTGATAGTATTCTTGACTTTGTGCCATTGTATAATTTCTAATACTTCCAACAAAGGTTGGCTCAAGTCCGTTAAATTCTAGAACTTGTCCCTTTTCAAGTGTTCCAAGCTCCCAAATGTTATTTCCAAATATTAAGATTGCTCTTTCAACCTTATTATTATTTGTAATTTTTCCTTTTAACCCTTCTCCTGCATAATTAAGGGTAGCTGTTACATTATTTGTTTTTACTTCTTTTCCTTGTAATTTAAACTTTTTTAATTCTAATGCACTAATATCATTGTATTGGTAATGTGTTTCATTCCCCTTGTATGTTGTTCTCACCCCAATTTTGTCTGTTACTCCTCCACTTGGTGGTAAGAAATTATACATACTACTTGGGTCAACTAACTCATCAATTTTTACTCCATCACTTTCAACTATGTTTAAATCACTTTTATACTTATTTCCTATGGAAACATAACTATCTATTTTTCCATTACCCTCTTTATCAACTGATATTATATTAACTCCATTTAAAATAATATCCTTTACAGAGGATTCATTTCCTAGCTTTCCAACTACTACTGTTAAAACTATTGATAATACAGGAATTATTACCCATAGCAATTCTCTTTTATCAAACTTCTTTAAAATAAAGTAAGATAAGAAGCTTGATGTAATAATAAATACCCCAAACAACATTATAAGCTTAGAAACATCACTTTTTTCATTAACTGGAACTGTGCTTAAGCTTCTATCTAGCTCATATGGATAGCCATTCATATATGAAAACTCCCCAAATTTTCTGCTAATATCATGCTTCATAATACTTTCTAAAATATTTTTAACTCCAGTAAATTCTCTAAATGCCTTCTCTCCTAAATCAAAGGAAGTTAATATAATTCCACCCATTTCTCTTTGAACTCTTGTTGAAAGAATAGTGTTTTTATCCTTTGCATTAACTTCACCTATATCTCCTGATAAATCTCCAACCTTTAAGGTTAATCCATCCTCTTTAGCAGTTACCCATTTATTTTTCTTGTTTGCTATTGTTGCATTTATAAATCCTCTATTAATATTATTAATAGTGTTTTCTGTTCCTCCTAAAAGAAGAACTCCTCCACCTTTAACAAACCTATCTAAATTTCCTATCATTTCTTCTGTTAATTTTGAAGTGTCAAAATTATTAATTAAAATAACATCTAACATCTTTAGATTCTTTGTGTTTGAAGTTAAAATATCTAAGGATATTGCTCCTGTTTTTGTTCCATTTAAGAAAATATTATTATTTTTTCCCCCTTGGATATTAAAGCTATTAAGATATTCAAGAGCTTTTGCATCATCACTTATTACCCCTATAGCTAACTCCCCAAACTGTATTTCCTTTTGGTTATTTATTAAAAGCTCCTTTGTCTCTAATACAGAGCCATTTTCTAAAACTTTAACCTTTATTTTACTATTTTCCTTTCCAAAGTTTATTGGAACATAAAACTTCTTTGTTGTTTCAGCTGATAACTCAATTTCTTGAGAATATAAATCATTGGTCCCCTTACTATTTGGAACTAAAACCTCTATTTCTCCCTTTAATACTTCCTTACTCTTATTTTTTATCTCCACCTCAATTGGAATTGCTGCCTCTCTTTTATATTTTCCATCTAGTCCATAGCTAACTGTGGTTTCACTTTTTCCATCTTCTACTGCATTACCCTTAATTGGAACTATTGAAATTATTAATGCTAGGCTTAAAATTAAACTCAATAGTATCTTTTTGTTTGTTTTTTTCATAACTCATCCCCCCTTCCATTATATTCTAGCATATTTTTCCATATTAATTATTAAGAATTCCTTAAAGTAATGGTAAAAATTTCTTAAAGCAAAAAAGACAGACGATTTTTGTCTGCCTTTACTTTATAACTTATTCTAAATAATTTCTTATTTTTTTAAGTAATATTTATTAACCTACAATTTTTATACCTCTTCTACTGCAGTATTAACTACATCTGTAATACTCTTTTCCTTAAAGAATAATTTAAATATTACCCATCCTATTGCAATAGAAATAGCTCCTAGTATTATTGGTAAACTTAAATCTATTGTTGTAACAAAACCTGCAACTATTGGAGGAATTGCTTGAGCAAGAGATTGAACTGATTGATTTATCCCTAAGATTTCTCCTTGATTACTTGCATCACTTTGATTTGATACTAATGCAGTTCCATTTGGTTGTGATAACCCTTGTAAAATCGCTATTACAGGTACTATTGCATAAATCCAAATTGCTTTATCTGGAATTAAAAGTAATGGTAAAGCTAATGCTAATAAAATTGTTGAATACTTTAAAATTTGATGTGGCTTATATTTTTTGCTTAAAGGTCTTTGGAATCCTCCTTGTGCAAATGCAATCCATATACCCATGTATGCGAATAAATCTCCAACTTGTGATTGAGTAAATTCAAACTTTCCAATTAAAAATACTTGGAAGAACTGTGTAAATAATGTGAAGCCTACTGTTAAGAAGAATGTTGTTAAGAACACAGTTCTTAAGTTTGCAATTGAAAATGCCTTATTAATATTTTTTATTCCAGTTGTTAATGATAGTTTAGCCTTCTTAGGTACTGCAAGTGTTTCATTTAATCTAAATATTACTGAAAGTATATTTAAAGCAGTTAATATTGCTGCAAACCAGAAAGGTGTTGCATAAGTAAACCAGCTTACTATACTTGAATCTGCAAGATTTCCACCTACGTAAGGCCCTATTACAAACCCTAACCCAAATGCCATTCCAATTAACCCAAAGTTTTTAGCTTTATTTTCTGGTGTACTCATATCAGCAATTGAAGATTGAGCAATTGAAATATTTCCTCCTGTAAATCCATCTAGTATTCTACCTATAAATAATAAGTAAATATTTTTTTCCATTATACCTATTCCAAATAGTACATATCCAATTAATGTACCTATTAGTGATAAGGTAAGAATTTTCTTTCTTCCTTTTTCATCAGCTAATGCTCCTAATATTGGTGCTGAGAAGAATTGAGTTAATGGATAAGCTGCTATTAAGAATCCATAAACTATTGATCTTGTAGCAAAGTCCATATCCATTGGAAGTAGCCCTGCTCTTGGATCTAATATAATCATAGGCAATATTGGAATAACAATTCCTAGCCCTAATAAATCTATAAATACTGTTAAAAATAATGGTAAAATTGAATTTTTCTTTTCTTTCATTAATGTCACTCCATTTCTAAATATTTCCTTAATATGGTTTTACACCTTCATCTATTAATAGTCAATAGCTATAGATAATAATTATCATATAAGTTTTTTAAATATTATTAGAGTATATGTTCTTTTTATGAATAGTGTTCATATCAGATTAGGTTTAAATAGAAATATTGCTTTTCTTTTAATATTTATGGTTTTATTCATAATAAGTTAACATTACTTATTTTACCGTCATAGTATCTTTTTCCTTGTTTAACTTTGTTCTATGTGTAAAAAAGCCTATTGATACACAGGAAATGATAATTATAATAAAATAAACAAGCCCAACAAACTCATTTGTTTTAAAATTATATATTATTC
>JBOFQV010000144.1:0-15372 GCA_051650705.1 Clostridium sp. | reverse complement strand
GGTATGTTATTGCTGCAATTGCTGGTGGTACAAGCTGACTAAAGAAAGTAAATAATCCAAATAACCCTGCAATTCCAAGAAGAACTCCACCTACCCATGAAAATCCTATTCTTGCTCCTGATTTTTTAAGACCAGCATGTCCAAGCCAAACAGTATTTGGTACAACACCTCCAAAACTTGCAGAAATCATTGTACAAATTCCATCAACAAATTGAGCCTCTCTAATGCTATAGTTATCGCCTGCTGCATTTGCTGCTTCAACATTATCCATTGTTTCTATAAAGTTATAGATTTCAATTGGAATAATTATTGTAAGGTAAGGAGCAACTACTGCAAATCCATTTATTAAAGCTTGTATTGAAGTAGCTGGATTTGGTACATAAAAACCTATTCCAGAGAAATCTATTTCAGTACGTCCAAGTACTAGTGCATAAACTATCCCTCCAATAATAGCAAGTACAAGTGGTGGGAACTTTTTCTTAAATAGGTACCCTCCAAAAACTCCAACCATTGCTACAAGTAAAATAGGTAGCCCTATTATAGGATCACTAAACACATCAAATACTCCTTGAGTTGCCATCCAGATAAACCCTATACCTGCAACTGTTCCAAGTAATGCTGCTCTTGGAATTCTCTTCTTCATCCATGGTCCTATAAATCCACCAAAGAACTCAACAAGACCTCCAATGAAACATGCTGCAACTGCCGCTGACCAAGTAAGTTCTGGGTCACCTAATGCATAGTGAAGAGGCATTATAACACCATATAATATTACAAACATAGCTGGTGTTGAAACCCCAGATGGAAGTGCAGTAACATCTGCTCTGCCTTCCTTTTTTCCTAGTCTATATGCCATATATGCATAGTATATACCACTAATTAAAAGACCAATTGACATACCTGGAATAACACGTCCATAAACTATTTCATCCGGCCAAGCAAGTACTCCTGAAAGTGTTGCAATTACAATTAGATAATTAACTATATTATTTGTTAACGTATATGTTAATCCCCCTATATCACCTGTTGTAAACAAAGGAATTGTACATTCTTTTTTACTCATAAGTTTTCCCCCTAAGTTTTTATGCTTCTATTGATATAAATTCAAACTTAGTTACATCAAATAGCCCCATATCTGTAATTTTTATTTCCGGAATAACTGGTAATGACATAAAGCAAAGTGTCATTACTGGTTCAACTGTTTCATTTACATTTAAAACTTCATGAGCAATTTTATGAATACTCTTAAGCTTTTCATCAACCCATTCTCCACTTTGATCACTCATTAGGCCACCAATTGGCATTGGCATACTTTCAATGACTTTTTTGTCCTTAACTAAGATAATTCCTCCACCTTGAGAAATAAGTTCCTCAACTGCAAAAGCCATATCTTCATCATTAACCCCAACAACTATAATATTATGAGAGTCATGAGCTATTGAAAGCGCTATAGCTCCTTCTTTAATTCCATATCCTTTTAAAAGTGCTACTGCTACATTTCCCGTACCTTGGTGACGCTCAACTACAGCGACCTTTGCTACGTCATCATTTGTATTATATATAAATTCATTATTTTCATTTCTATTAACAGAGATTATTTCTTTTTTAGTTACAACTCCACCTGGAAGTATTCCAATTGCATGAGCCTTTTCTGAATTTATTTCAAGCTTTAACTTATCTATTGAAAAATCCTTTACGTGGAAGCTTCCATTAGTATCCTTTATATCATGTAGAGAAATTGGTAGGCTGTATACTCCATTTGAAGCAACTTCCTTCCCTTGAATTAATACATTATCCACATTAAAGTCCTTAAGGTTATCAAAAAGAACAATATCTGCTCTAAGACCTGGTGCAATTGCTCCCCTATCCTCTAATCCATAACATTCAGCTGCATTTAATGTTGCCATTTGAACTGCAATAATTGGATCTATTCCTTCTTCTACACACATTCTTAAGCTGTTATTTAAATGTCCAACGCTTAATATTGTTTTTGGTTGCATATCATCTGCACAAAGAACACATCTCTTGCTATTAAATGGAGTTACTCCCTTTGATAATGTTCTTAAATTATGGCATGCTGATCCTTGACGAAGCATTACATAAAGCCCTCTTGAAATTCTATCATGCATGTCCTCAACAGTTTCACACTCATGGTCTGTTCTTATTTTTGCTGAAGCATAGGCATTTAAATCATTTCCCTTTAATCCAGGACTATGTCCATCAATTACTTTTCCTTCATTCTTTGCAACAAGTAGCTTGTTTAATACTTCATCATCTCCATAAACAACGCCTGGGAAGTTCATGAATTCTCCAAGTCCTAGTATTTTACTACTCTTTATTGCCTCTTCCATATCTTTTGCATTTATAACTGCCCCTGAATGTTCAAACGGAGTAGCTGGAACACATGATGGTAACATCATTTGAATATCTAAAGCTGTTCCCTCTGCTGCCTTTAGCATATAGTTAATCCCTTTAAATCCACATACATTTGCTATTTCATGTGGATCTGCAATAATTGTTGTTGTTCCATGAGGAACTATTAATCTTCCAAGCTCCTCTGGGCTAACGTATGAAGATTCTATATGAATGTGAGAATCAATAAATCCCGGTGAAGCAAATTTACCTTTTGCATCAATTACTTTTTCTCCTTCATATTTTCCTACACCTGCAATAACCTCATCACAGATTGCTATATCACCCTCAATTATTATTCCGTTATATACATCAACAACCTTACAATTTTTTATAACAAGGTCAGCTGGAATTCTTCCAGCTGCCACATCTATTAACTTTTTAAGATTTTTCTTTTCCATTATTGTACACCTCTTTAATTACTTGTTTTCAATAAGTTCAAGTACTGGGTCAAATGTATCTAATGCGATACAATCAACTGGCCCAACATCAGTAATCGCATAATCTGGAATTGCTGTAATTGGTAAGAAGAACATGTACATTAATGGTTCTGGCAATTCACATCCTAATGTATTTGCTGCCTTATTAACACGTTTTTCCCATTCTGCAATTACTTCTGGTTCTAAATCACTTGCAATTCCTCCAACTGGTAATGGTAAGAATTCAAGAACTTCTCCATCACAAACTACCACTTGTCCCCCGCCATTTTCAATTAGGTGATTTACTGCAATAGACATATCTTCTGTGTTTGCTCCCATAACAATTAAGTTATTATCATCTGGTGCTGCTGTTGATGCCATTGCTCCTTTTTTAAGTGTCCATCCTGAACAGAAAGCTAATGATTTATTTCCATTACGTCCGAATCTCTCAAGGACTGAAACCATTACTGCATCTTGTTCAAAGCAAGGAAGTACAACTCCATCCTTAACTTCAAGAACAACATCCTTTCTCTTACGTACGAAAGGTCCTTTAACGTCCATTGATAGAACTTTTGCTTTACCATCCTTTATATCTACTTTATATTCAAAATCTTCCTTTGTAGTCTTTGCACACTTTAATTCTCCAGTTAAAACCGAACTTCTCTTTGGAGCCTTTAACTCATAAGTTAATTTATGATTTTCAGCAACTAATTTACCATTAGTTATAACCGTCTCTACATTAAAGTTTTCTATACTATCTACGAAAAGAATATCTGCAATTCTTCCTGGTGAAATTGACCCTACTAAATGGTCAATTCTATATGCTTCCGCACTATTTATTGTTGCCATTTGAATAGCTGTCATAGGCTCTACACCTTCATTTATAGCTAATCTTACAACATTATCTAAATGACCTTTCTCTAAAACATCTGAAGCAGTTACATCATCTGTACAGAAACTCACACGTCTTGCTAAATAAGGATTAACTTCTGTTACTGCTCTTATGTTTTCCTTTAAAAAGTGAGTTACTGAAGATTCTCTAATTAACATGTGCATTCCATTACGCATCTTTTCCACTACTTCTTCATGGTCGTAGCTTTCGTGATCTAATCTTATTCCTGCACAAAGGTACCCATTTAGTTCCTTCCCTCTCGCCATTGGTGCACATCCAAAAACAGGTAATCTGTTTTTTGCTGCAACTTCAATTGCTCCTAATGTATCTTCATCTTCTTCTGTTACATATTCACGTACAGTTTCCCATACCCCAAAGCATTCTGGCCATTTTTGAACTGTTTCATGAACTTCTTTTGTAAAATTAAATGCAACTGTTGATTGTGGAAATGTGTAAGGTGTCTTGTAAGGTGCACCCCAGAATACCTTTAATGGGCTTTTCTTAATTTCTTCAAATACTTCTTGTAGTCCTTCTAAACCTGATACTGAAATATACTCATCAAGACCTGAAATCATGCTTGTTGTTCCTCTTGGAACTACTGCCTTTGCATAACTTGTTATGCTTAATTTACTACATTCACTGTGAATATGCCCATCAATAAGACCTGGAACTAAAAACTTTCCTTCTGCACTTATGTTTTTAGTGTTTTCTCCAATATAATCAGATACGTCACCAACTGCTACAATTGTGTCTTCATAAATTGCAACGTCAGCTTTATAGATTTCACTAGTCATTACATTTACAAGATTTCCTCCTGTAATAACTGTGTGTGCTGGAATTACGCCTCTTCCTGCTTTGATTAGTTGTTTTAGATTTGTCATTGTTTGTTTCATTTTTTAATTCCTCCAATAAATAAAGTTTTAGACACCCCGACTATTTCTAGCGAACCAGGTTTCCCGTCCTGCAGCTTGTATCTAGACGAATTTAATGGATAAAATAATTTAATCGTTTGATTGTTTTTAGTTTTTCTTTTAAATCATTCGTATTTTTTATTAAATATAAAATTATACATTTTAAAATTTAATTTATATACTATATTTTGCATCTACAAAATGTTCCTACGAATAATAAAGCGTAAATTTAATATAATTTAGTTTTTATCGTTCGTGTTTCTTTCAAGTGTATTCTACCACAATTTTCTACTCAAAACAATACTTAATTTTACAAACTTGTTTTATGAAACCTTTACTAAATTTATCAATAATTTTCTCGAGAATAACTATAAGAGGTGATAAAAATGAATATAGGTAGATTTACTAAAAATCCTTTTTCTAATGATTTAGGATTTAAGCCAAATGGCTTTAAAAGGTATTTAAAACCTACAAATGATATTATTGAAATTGAAAAAAAGCTTGCTAGTGGACTCTCAGTTGATGACTTATCTGAAGAGGAATATAAGAAATTAAACGCCTTTGAAAAAGCTGAAAGTGCTGCATTTAATGCTGAAACCAATAAACTAATAGGTGAAATTGAGAGAATTGCTCTGAAGATTGCAAAGGGCGAAAAACTTACCCCTGAGGAAGAACGTTTAATTAATGAAAATTCTCCTGACTTAAGAAGAGAAGCTGAACAAGCTAAAAAAGAAGGTGAAGAACTAAAAAAACGTCTTGAAATGGCTAAAAGTGCTGAGGAGAAACAAATGCTTGCTTCTACTGCTGTTAGTGGTGTTGGATCTATGATTTCTAAAGGAGCTATTTCTGGTATCCAAGCCCAAATTAAGTTAGCTGCTATTGAAAAAGCAATTGACGAAAGTGGTAATGATACAGATATCACTTCCCATATTTTTAGAAATCACCACATTAAAAAAGGTTCTTTTATTTCAAAAGAAGCTTAGTTTATAAAAATAGCTATCATCTACATTAGTTTTGATGATAGCATTTTATTTTCTACTCAATTGCAAACTTATCTTCTGGTTTAAATTTATCAGGATACTTTTCTGAAATAATAATCTTTTTATTTTTATCAACTCCTGCATATAATACATTATTAATATTAATTATTTTTTTCTTCTTAAGCTCTCCTTCTATCCACTTTTTATCCACTCCAACTATCTTTAAATTCTTTTCAATTAATTTCCCATCAATTATTATGTCCTGAACCAAAGTAGAACACTTCACTTTCATGTCCATATCATAAGGTGTTACTGGCTTTTTTTCTGCCTTTACAAGTACTGATAATTCTCCATTACTTTCTAGTATTGCAAACTGGACATCCTCTAAATTAAAAATATCCTTTCCTCTCAACCTCATCATAAGTTCATTTGTTGTAATTCTTAGTTTTCTTAAATTCTTATCTATGATACGCCCATTCTCTACTAATATCATAGTTTTTGCATTTATAATCCCTCTAACCGTATAGCTTTTAAGATTTAAATAACTTGTTCCTATGGTTAGGATAGTAAAAGATATTAATGCTACAAATCCTGAAAAAACCACATAATCTTTATCTATAATAATTTTAGCAATCATGGAACCTATAGAAACTCCCATTATGAAATCGAAGAAATTTATTTGTGAAATTATTTTTATTCCTATGAATCTACTAATAATTAATCCTAATATGAATATAAAAATACTTTTAATAACTGTTGCAATAAATATACTTGTATACATATAACTCATCTCCCCTTATATCAAATATAAGTTTATTTTTTCCAAAGAGGTAAATTATATTCACATTTTTCTAAACCTCCCCTATTTATATGTATATTACTCTAATAATTAACTGTTTATTTATATAATAAGGTTTAAAAGTTCCCAAAACTCTTATATAATAGATAAGTACGAACTCATGGTTCAGAAATAATATTGGAGGTATTAAAATGGAGTTTTTAGAAATAATAAAAGCCATTATCCTTGGAGTTGTTGAGGGGATTACTGAATGGCTTCCAGTTAGTAGTACAGGGCATATGATTCTAGTTGATGAATTTTTAAAGCTTAATGTTAGCCCAGAATTTATGGAAATGTTTTTAGTTGTCATTCAGCTTGGAGCCATCTTGGCTGTTATTCTTATATTCTGGAAAAAGATTTTTCCTTTTGATTTTGATAACGGAATAAAAATTAAGAATGATACATTTGTAATGTGGTTTAAAATTGTTGTAGCTTGTATCCCTGCTGCTGTTGTTGGTCTTTTATGGGATGATGAGCTTAATGCTTTATTCTACAATCCAACTACTGTTGCTATTATGCTTATTTTATTTGGTATTCTATTCATTGTTATAGAAAACTATCACAAAGGTAAAAGACCAAAAATTAAGAGCTTAGCTGAAATTACTTATTCTGTAGCTATGATTATTGGACTGTTCCAACTTATTGCTGCTGTATTCCCAGGTACTTCACGTTCTGGTGCTACAATTGTTGGTGCTTTACTTATTGGTGTATCTAGAACAGTTGCTGCTGAGTTTACTTTCTTCCTTGCAATTCCTGTAATGTTTGGAGCTAGTGCTTTAAAGCTTCTTAAATTTGGATTTGCATTTACTGGAGCGGAGTTAACTCTTTTAGTTGTTGGTATGGTGGTTGCCTTTGTTGTTTCCATTATATCTATTAAGTTCTTAATGTCCTACATTAAAAAGAATGACTTTAAGGTGTTTGGATGGTATAGAATTATTCTGGGTATTATAGTTCTTGGATATTTCTACTTTATTAGATAAAGAAAAAAGTTCTTATCTTCTTAAGAAGATAGGAACTTTTTATATATTTAATGACTATGTACCCCTGTAAACCCATCATTATGAACATGATCAACCCCCACACCACAAACATGCTCATGAGTATGCATAAATGAAACTTGAAGCTTATTATTTAAAGGATTAACTCCAACATAAGCATTAACTCCAAAAATTTCTTTAAGCATTTCTGAGTTTATAACTTCTTTAACCTGGCCAAATCTCTTTATCGCTCCATCCTTCATAACTATTAAATAGTCACAATACATTGAGGCTAAATTCATGTCATGAATTGCTGCTAACGTTGTTACATTCAATCCCTTTACTAAATCCATTAGTTGAATTTGATACCCTATATCTAAATGATTTGTTGGCTCATCTAAAATTAAAAAGTCTGTATTTTGAACTAATGCTCTTGCAATTAAAACCCTTTGTTTTTCTCCCCCTGAAAGTTCCTTAAAGCTTCTATATTTATATTTTAAAAGTCCAACCTTATCTAACATTTCCTCAACCATTTTTAAATCCAATTTTGAATACTCCTCAAAAATTGATTTATATGGATATCTTCCCATTTTCACAATTTGCTCAACTGTAAAATCAAAGTTAGTACTCCCTTCTTGGGCAAGTACTGCAATCTCTCTTGCACACTCTTTTTCCTTCATCTTACTTAAATCCTTATTATCAAACAAAATTGTTCCACTTTTAGGCTTATAATATCTATAAATATTTTTAAGTAGAGTCGACTTTCCGGATCCATTTGGCCCTATAACTCCTATAAATGCACCCTCTTCAACCATAAGAGAAACATCTTTTAAAATCTCCTTCTCATCAATTGAAAAACAAAGATTATTAACTTGAAGTTTATACATTATTCTTGCCCTCCAAATGAGTAATTTTTCTTTGAAATTAAATATAGGAAGAATGGTCCTCCAATTAAAGATGTTATTATTCCTATAGGAATTTCTATTGGCGGAACTAATCCCCTTGCAATCACATCACAGATTATTAAGAATATAGCTCCTATTAATGAAGAAACAATAATAAGTTTCTTGTGGTCACTTCCCACTAAAGACCTTGAAATATGAGGAACAATTAATCCTATAAATCCTATTGCTCCAGTAATTGAAACTAGCGAGGATGTAAGCAAGGTAACTAAAATTATAATTATCCCCTTAATTAATTTAATATTTATACCAAGAATGATAGCACTCTCATCACCTAACAGTAGAATATCTAAGCTTTTCCCCATAACAATTGAAGCTATTGCTACTCCAACCAAAACTATAAATGGAAATAACAATACATCCCATTTTGCTCCTCCAAGACTTCCTATTGTCCAAAAAAGAGCTGTCTTTGCTTGATTTGAATTTTCTGCTCCATATATTAAAAGATTTGTTAATGATGAAAAAATTGTTGATATTGCCATTCCTGATAAAATTAATCTTGTTGTGGATGAGGTTCTTCCCATTTGTGTTCCAATTGCAAAAACTAGTATCCCACATATCATTGCGCCAAGAAAAGCACCCATTTTAACTGTAGTAATTCCTAATGATGATACTCCACCTAACACAATTACAAAAACTGCTCCACATGAAGCTCCAGAAGAAATCCCTAAAATATAAGGCTCTGCTATTGGATTTTTTGTAACACATTGCATTAGCACTCCACATACAGCAAGTCCTGCTCCGCAAACTCCTCCCAATAGTACTCTGGGTAGTCTTATTTCCCATACAATATTTTCTAGCATTGCATTGTACTCTCCATTAAAAAAAGTTCCTCCAGACAGCTTTGAAAGTAATATCTTATAAACTTCTCCGGGCTCTATGTCTGTGCTTCCTATTGCTACCGCTCCAACTAATATTCCAATAAAAATAGCAGTTAATATTATAGTTAAAAGCAAAAATCCATTCTTATTTAAATATTTCTTTTTTTCAACCTTACTCATTATTTATTTTCTCCATGAAAATAGTTGTACATTTCCTGTATTACCCTTGGATTTCTTACCCCCGGAGAGAGGTCTGCTAGTGCTACTACATAAATATTATTGTTCTTTATTGCTTTTACGTCTTTTAGAGCATGGTGAGATTTTAAGAAATTAATTTTTTCTTGAACATCACTTCCCGCTAAGAAATCTGTAACTAAAATCACATCAGGATTATTTGCCACAACACTTTCCCATGAAACATTTATATATGGCTTATTTGCATCTTTATCATAGATATTTTTTCCACCTGCAAGCTCAATTAAGTTATTTCCAAGACCTGAACCAACAACCATTGCATCATTTTCTCCAGAATCATATACCATAACCTTAACTCTGCTCTCATCTTTAATTAAAGAGGTCTTATCTGTAATTTCTTTAATGCCATTTTTCATATTTGATATTACGTCACTAGCTTTACCCTCAACTTCAAATATTTTTCCAAGTAGTTCAAAATCCTCATAAACAGTTTCAATTGTTGCATTTGCTCCATAAGACTTTGCCATAAATGGAGTTATTCCTTTTGATAATAACTCCTCTGGTGATCCAGTTGTTTCATTACTAATTGATGAATCCCACCCACTAACAAAATCAGGACCTAAAGCTAAAAATCCTTCCTTTGATATAGAATGTCCTTCACCAACCTTAAGTACTGGTATTTTATTATAAGCTTCTTCAAATTCAGGTAATATAGGATTGTCTAGAAGAGCTGTTCCAACCATTCTATCCTCAAGCCCAAGGGCTAAAAGCATTTCTGTCATAAACTGTGAAAGAGTTATAGCATTATGCCTTGAAGAATTAACCACAACATCACATTTCTGTGCTCCATTTTCATATGTAAACTCAACCTTTTCATAATTTGAATCTCCTTCTACCTTTGAATCATTTTTTATGCATCCAACAAAAGGAACACATAAAGCAACTAAAGTAGCAAGTAAAATTGTTTTTCTGAAAAACTTCTTTTTCATTTTTCCTCCTTATGTACAATCCTATTTTATTTAACAGGCTACTATTTCCTTTATCATAAACTCTTTTCCACTTAAAAGTTCCCAATTCTTATCTCCACAAATTGGGCAACCCTCTTTATTTTGAAGTAGATTGTAAACTTGGTTGCACCCTTTACACATTGCATTTCCTGGTAATACTTCTATTTCTAATTTTGTATTTTCTAAAATTGTTCCATCAACTGCTGCTGGGTAACAAGCTTCAATATATTTTGGAATCATTGAAGAAAGCTCCCCAATTTGTAGTACTAGCTTATCTATTTTTGTTATTGCATTTCTCTCTGCAAAAGTTTCAATAGTTTTTACAACATCGAAAACTACCCCTAATTCATGCATCCTTTTCACCTCAAAATTTAATTTAATAAGGGGAACATAATGCTCCCCTTATTTCTTACTTAAATAATTTCTTAATATTTCTTGCCTTAATTACAACCTTACGCTTAATTACGTTCTTGATAACCTTTTTCTTAACTTCATTTAAAGGCAAACTCCCTTGATCATACTTTCTAACAAGTTTTATTGCATCAAACTTACATCTAGTTGTACATGCTCCACAACCTATACATTGATATTGATCAACTGTTGTAGCACCACATCCAAGGCAACGTTCAGTTTCCTTCTTCATCTGCTCTTCTGTAAATGTAGCACGTAAATCTCTAAATGTTTGCTTAGCCTTTGCTCCATCTATATGAGCAATTCTATTTCTCTTAACTTGATCATATCCATCTAACACTAAGTTTGATTTATCAAAAGCATGATATACTCTTCTATCACGTCCATAAACTAAGCTTTGTCCTGGGTGAACAAATCTATGGATAGATATTGCAGCTTCCTTACCTTGAGCTATTGCATCTATTGCAAATCTTGGCCCTGTTAAAGCATCTCCACCAGCAAATACATCAGATTGTCCTGTTTGTAATGTAAATGAATCAGCCTTAATAGTTTTGTTTGGATTTAATTCTACTGTACTTCCTTCTAAAAGATTACCCCAGTCCATACCTTGACCTACTGAAATTAATATATTACTAGCTTCAACAACCTTAACTTCATTTTCATCAAACTTTGGACTAAACCTTCCATTCTTATCAAAAACAGAAATACATTTTTTAAACTCAATTCCAACAACCTTACCATTTTCAGTTAATATTCTCTTTGGTCCCCATGAGTTATTAATTTTAATGTCTTCAGCTAAAGCTTCATCAATTTCTTCCTCTAATGCAGGCATTCCATTTCTATCCTCAAGACAGAACATATCAACATTTGATGCACCAACTCTTGTAGCTGTTCTAGCAACGTCAATAGCAACATTACCTCCACCAATTACAACCACATTTCCATTTAGCTTAACATCATTTCCAAGGTTAACCTCTCTTAAGAAGTGTACTCCAGTCATTACACCTTCTCCATCTTCTCCTTCAATACCAAGCATTCTTCCATCTTGTGCACCAATTGCAACGTAGAAAGCTTCATACCCATCTTTCCTTAAATCACTTAGAGTAATATCCTTACCAACTTCTACACCTGTTTTAAACTCAACACCTAATTCTCTTAAAATTTCTATTTCTGCATTTATAACATCTTTTTCTAATCTATAAGATGGAATTCCAAGTGTTAACATCCCTCCAAGAACATTTTGCTTTTCAAAGACAGTTACCTTATATCCATCAATTGCAAGATAGTATGCACATGATAATCCTGAAGGACCACCACCAACTATTGCAATCTTCTTTCCATAGTTATGTCTCTTCTTTGGAACAAATCTATGTTTTTCACTTAGCTCTTGTTCTGCAATGAACTTCTTAATATCATCAACTGCAACAGCTTCATCTATTTCTGCTCTTGTACAAGCTGATTCACACTTTCTTGGACAAATACGCCCACAAACTGCCGGGAATGGATTTTCATTTTTAATTAACTCAAGAGCTTCTCTATATCTTCCTTGAGATGCTAACTTTACATACCCTTGTACTGATATATGTGCTGGACAGTTTGTCTTACATGGACTTGTACCAGTTTCAACGACATTTTCTCTATTTGTACGATGATCTACATTCCACTTATCTTCTCCCCATTCAGAATTATGAGCGAAATCTTCTCTTACCTTCTCCTTTATTGGAGTATTTGTACATAGTTTTTGTCCAAGCTTTAATGCATTAACAGGACAAACTTGAACACATTCACCACAAGCAACACATTTATCCTTATCTACCTCTGAAACATAATTTGAACGTACCATATCATTGTTTCCAAACATTCCAGCTATTCTTGTTGCATAACATGAACATCCACAACAATTACAAATAGCATGAGTGTGACCTGGTCCATCTGCATTTGGAACTTGATGCATTAATCCATTTTCTTCTGCTCTTTTTATAATATCAAAAGCTTCTTCACGAGTTATCTTTCTTCCTCTACCCGTACGAATATAGTATTCAGCAGCATGTCCAAGTTGTATACACATATCCTCTTTTAAGTGTCCACATCCTTCTCCCATTGCTTCCCTTGATGTACGACATGAACAATCTGATACTGAGAATACTGTATTTTCATTTAGATATTTTGATATCTCTTCATAAGAAGCTCTTCTTGTTTCCCCTTGAATTGCTGTTTCTATTGGAATTACTCTCATCGGACCAGTTCCAACTGAAAATACTCCAGCTGTCATTGGAGCTTTCTTTCTCCCATACCCTTCAAAAGCTTCTGCTATTTGCTTATAGTTTTCTATATTCTTTCTATCTGGATGGTTTACTATCATCTCCATTTGACCTGGTACCCATAAGTCATACCAATAATAGTCTTCTCCATCAATTTCATTTACAAAACAAACACCTGCTACAGCTAAATCCCATAAAATTTTTGCAGCTTTTTCCTCTGTTATTGAACATTCTTTAGCAATATCCTTTGCTGTCTTCTTTTTACGGAATTCTAAATGAAGTCCAATCTCTGCCATTTCAGTTGTAACTACTGGTTCTAATACTAAGTATTCTGGGTCTATTTCTGTAATCCCTGATTTTGACCCTACCTTTTTCATACTTATGTGGTTTGCAAGTTCCAATACCTTTTTGTTTGCCATAATATCATCCCCTATTTGTTAATAAATTTTCCCTAGTTTTCATTCCATTCCTTAACTTGAGTACGAACCCATTCTACCCACTCTTCCATTCCTTCACCTGTCTTTGCTGAAATAGGTATTATTTTTATATTTGGATTTAACTTTTTTATAAACTTCTTTACTTTTTCAAAGTCAAAATCAAAATAATCAACAACATCAATCTTATTAATTAACACAACATCAACAATTGAAAACATTAATGGATATTTAAGTGGTTTATCATGTCCCTCTGGAACACTTAGTATCATTGCATTTTTTGAAGCCCCTGTATCAAACTCTGCTGGACACACTAAGTTGCCCACATTTTCTAATATTGCAAAGTCTACATCCTCTGTTCCAAGTTCTTGTAACCCTTGCTTTGTCATATCTGCATCTAAATGACACATTCCTCCTGTGTGAAGTTGTATTACCTTTGCCCCTGTTTTTGAAACCTTCTCTGCATCAACATCAGAATCAATATCAGCTTCCATTACCCCTATTTTAATCTCATCTTTTAAAGCATTAATTGTTCTAACAACTGTAGTTGTCTTTCCTGACCCTGGTGATGACATTAGATTAAGCAAAAATGTCTTGTCTTTCTTAAGCTCCTCTCTTAGAAGATTTGCTTGATTATCATTATCCTCAAATACACTTTGCTTAATTTCAATTACCTTATAGCTATCCACTTTATTATTCCTCCCTAATTTCATAGAATCTTATTCGGTGAATTTTATTATGTTAATAATATAACATACTTTTAACAAATTAGTAAACAGTTTCATTATTTGTTTCTACAATTTTTTATGTTATACTTTAAAATATTGTAAAATAACAGTGTAAATTATTGTAAAAGAGGACTGTAATTTATGAATAAATTAACAAATAGACAAAAACAAGCCATAGCTACAAAGTTAAAAATTACTCAAGTTGCTACTGAGCTTTTTAAGGAACATGGCTTTGAAAATGTGAAAATCCAAGATATTTGTGCTAAAGCAAATATTTCAACGGGGGCATTTTATCACCATTTCACCTCAAAGCACCAAATAATAAATACTGCATATGAGCATGTTGATATTTTAGTTATAGAAAGATTAAAGGACAAAATCTTTGCGTGTAACATTGATAAAATTATTGGACTTTTAGGAGAAGGTGGAGTGTTATTAGATGAACTTGGTTGGATTTTCGTAAGTGATGTTTATAAAAACCTTCTTTCACTTGAGAAAAAATACTCTTTCCACCCTGAAAGATATGTTACTAAAGAAATTAAATCAACTATTGAATTAGCTCTTAAAAATGGAGAATTTAAAGAAGGAATTTCTTCTGAATATTTAACTCAAACTCTTTTAAGAATTTCAAGAGGATCAATTTTTGACTGGTGTCTTCAACAAGGAAGTTATGATTTGAAAGAACGAATAGTTTCTGATTTGAACTTAATTTTGCTTCAATTTAGAGCATCTGATTCTAATAGCAATTAATATTAAAACCCCAATGTATTTAATCTACATCGGGGTTTTATATTTGTCCTATTATTTTATATTATTCTGCTAATTCTTTAACTTCCTTATAGCATTCTAAGTCAGTGTAAAGCTCTTGAGTTATTGGATTACGCTTAGTTTTAACTACCTTGTAAATATGGTATCCAAATACAGCTATATTTGCTACTAAAGCTATGAAACTCACTAAGAATAATGCTGTTGTATTTCCTGATGATTTTACTGCAAATTGTGAGTGATCGATAAAGTTTGTAGCAGTCATTGCGAACATACACCATAAAGCTAGAGTATGTGCACGATGTTGTAGCCAAGCTCCCTTCGACACAAAGAATGCAGTGATAGTTGGTGCTAATAAT
>JBOFQV010000143.1:0-4494 GCA_051650705.1 Clostridium sp. | reverse complement strand
AACAAAGCCTGGACTCTTAGCTTCAAAAACATCCCCCTTAACAGCATCTCTAATATCATCACTAAAGCAAGCAATTTGTTCTAGCTCAAAATTAGTAGTGTTGCACTTTAAAGCTGACTCTTCATCTGGTAATGGTGATTCTCCACCTTTCCAGCCTTCCCCATAAACCAATATAGATTTATCTAACTTATCTAATTCTTTTCTTATTTCCTTCATAGTTTTAATATCATGCAGTCCCATTAAATCAAATCTAAAGCCATCAATATGATATTCCTTTGCCCAATAAGAAATAGAATCCTTCATAAATCTTCTAACCATTGGTTTCTCTGATGCAACTTCATTTCCACAAGCAGAACCATTTGTAAAGTTACCATTACTATCTGTTCTATGATAATACTTTGGCACTGCTAGGTTAAATAATGACGTTTCTGTATCATATGTATGGTTGTAAACTACATCCATAATTACTCTTATTCCAGCCTTATGCATCGCCATAATCATTTCTTTAAATTCTTTTATTCTAACCTTTCCATCATAAGGATTAGTAGAATATGAACCCTCTGGCACATTATAATTTTGAGGATCATAGCCCCAATTATATTTATCACTACTAAAGCTTTCTTCCTCTATAGATTTATAATCAGCTATAGGTAATAAGTGAATATGAGTTACTCCAAGTCTCTTTAAATGTTCAATTTGATTTTTACTAGTAAGTCCAATAAATTTACCCTTATATTCATCTTTAACCTCTGAATTATCATCAATTGTAAAATCTCTAACATGCATCTCATAAATAATAGCATCCGTTGCCTTCTTTAGCTCTGGCTTAATATCATTCTCAAACCCATCAGGATTTGTTAAAGCTAAATCAACAACCATTCCCTTTGTTCCATTAACTCCAACAGCATAAGCATATGGATCTACTACAACATTTTCTTTACCATCTATTTCAACTATATAATTATAAAATTCATTTTCCAAATCACCTTCAACCACTACTGACCACTCACCATTATTTCCTTTAGCCATATTAACTAAAGAATCTCTACTATATAACTTAACATATACATTATCTGCCGTTGGTGCCCATAGTACAAATGTAGTTTTCTCTTTATTATATATAGCTCCTAAAGCTCCATCATAATATAAATTATTATCAATCATACAATATCTCCTCATTATTGAATAAAGTGGAGGAATAAACCTCCCCCACTAAATCACTTATACTTATACTTATACTTATACTTATACTTATACTTATACTTATACTTATACTTATACTTATACTTATACTTATACTTATATTTTATTTTGTTAATATCTATAAAAATATTAAAATAACTTATTATGAACCTTTTCTATCTTTTTATCATTTCCTAAAATACATTCATAATAAACTCTAAGCATTTCTCCTACACCCCATGCTTGTGAATAACATCCTCTTGGAGTATGAGGTGAATCACCATCAAGTATTTCTGCAATACCACCTAAGCAGTCATCCTTAATATGATTTTCCATATCCATTAATAAGCTATCTACAAATTCTCTAGCTTCATTATTAGCTCCATTTACCTTATAATAAGCTGTTAAAAATCCTCCCAATGGGAATGACCATGTAGTTCCTTGATGATATGCCATATCTCTTTTTAATAGTTCTCCAATATAATTGCTATTATAATCCTTATGACCTTCTTCTAAGCTTCTTAATCCATATGGCGTATAAAGTTCTTCTAATACTTTATTTACTACCTTCTTTTCTTTTTCACTATCAAGCATAGTAAATGGTAATGAAACTGCCCATATTTGATTTGGTCTTAAATCAGTATCCTTATTTTCACTATTTACTACATCATAAAGATATTCACCCTCTTCATACCAAAACTCCTTAACAAAGGATTCCTTAACCATAGTTGAAAGCTCCTTATACTCATCATAACATTTATCCTCAAACTTATTTGCTAATAAAGTCATAATTCTTAAAGCGTTATACCATAAAGCATTTATTTCTACTGGACATCCATGTCTTGGTGTAACAACTATTCCATTTACTCTAACATCCATCCAAGTTACTTGGTCTAATCCTGAACCAGCACTAATTAGGTAGTTATCTTCCATCTTAATTGAAAAATCTGTTCCCTCTTTATATGCCTTAATAATATTTTTAGCTGTTTCATAAAGCTCTTTTTTAACAAAATCCATATCTCCATCATTATTGCTATATACAAGGTACATGTAAATACAATGTATATACCATAATGAAGCATCAACTGTATTATATAATGGTTCTGCTCCATTATCAGGGAACATATTAGGAATTAATCCATTCTTTTCATAATAGGTAAAGCTTCTCAATATCTCTCTAGCTTCTTCAAATCTACCTGTTGCTAATACTAACCCTGGGAAAGCTATCATAGTATCTCTTCCCCAATCTAAAAACCATGGGTATCCAGCTAAGATAGTTTTACACTTAGTAGAATCTCTATCTACTATAAAATGATCTCCTGTAATAGGTAAATATTTAGCAATTACTCTATTATCATCTTTAAAAGGAGCCTGTAACTCTTTGATTCTTGCTTCTGATTTTTCAAATACCACCTTAGGATCAATATTTAAATCCTCTTCAATTGTAGCTATTATATAAAACCTTTTACTATTTTCCTTTGGTATTGTTACAGATATTTGCCCCGGAACATAAAAGTTTTCTAAAAATACATCCCCTGTTCTCTCATCTACATCATAATGCACATTTTCAGTTATTCTTTCTTCATCCTTTGAAATTGACCCTTCTGTTGCAAAAAGATTAATTGTAATATCCTTTTTTAACTCAGGCTTTAAAACAAATCCTCTCTCAAGAACTGTTCTTTCAAATTTTATGTTTTCCTCTTTTCCAGCTTGTCCTGGATTTTTAAAAGAAAGGTATGGGTTAAAATTTAAAGTTATGTCATTATTTGATGTTCTAACATTATACTCAATCACTGTTGTATTTTTACCATACTCCATTGTGACTCTTTTTTCTACAAATGCACCCTTTACAAAATACTTGTAGCATGGAATCCCATCATAACTAAAGCTTTGTAAATTTCTATATCCTTCTACAACACAATTTTCAAATCTAGTAGTTGTTAGAGGATATTCATACCCTTTAACAACCATAGTTTCCTCTAGCTTTGGTAATATATTATATCTTTCATCTGGTGATTTAACACAAGCATTTAATAATGAATGATATTTTCTTGAGTTTGCCCCAATTATTGTTGTTCCTGCAAATCCACTTCTACCATTAGCTATTAGCCATTCCTTCTCTATACCTCTTGTATAACTTGAAAAATCATTCTTACCATATCTCATATTACCTCTCCCCTATTCCTTACTATTTAGTATTTTTTGTTGGTTCAATATTCCATATTTCTTCACAGTATTGAAGAATTGTTCTATCACTTGAGAATATTCCAGAGTTGCATGTATTCATAAAGCAAATCTTTGCCCATCTCATTTCGTCTTTATAAGCATCAAATACCTTTTCTTCTGCTTCCTTTAGCTTATCAAAGTCAGCTAACAAATAATATTGATCATTTTCTTTAACTAATGAGTTATAAAGATCTTCGTAGAATCCTTCACCCTCATCATCAAATGTTCCATCAATTAATGTATCTATTACTCTCTTAAGAGCTTTATTCTTTTTATAATATTCCTTTGAAGAATATTTTTCTTTAATCTTTTCTATATCTTCAACTCTTAATCCAAATATAAAGTTGTTATCTTCTCCACTTTCTCTTACAATTTCAACATTTGCTCCATCATATGTTCCAACTGTTGGAGTACCATTTAACATAAACTTCATGTTACCAGTACCTGAAGCTTCCTTACCTGCTGTTGAGATTTGCTTAGATACATCTGCTGCTACAAATAACTTTTCTGCATATGATACTCTGTAGTTTTCAACAAATACAACTTTTATTTTGCCATTAATATCTTTATCATTATTTATAAGCTCTGCAACATCGTTTGTGAACTTAATGATTCCTTTAGCTCTCTTATAGCCTGGGAAAGCTTTTGCTCCATATATGAATGTTGTTTTTGGTATATCCATACTTGGATTTTCTTTTAATCTATAATATAAGTCTAAAATATATAATGTATTTAATAATTGTCTTTTGTACTCATGTAATCTCTTAATTTGAATATCAAATAATGAGTTTGGATCTATTTCAATTCCTTGCACTTCTTTAAGGTATCTTGCAAGTTCAGTTTTCTTCTCATGCTTAATTGCCATAAATCTCTTTAAAATCATTTCATCATCTGCATATTTTTCAAGGTTCTTTAATTGTGATAAATCCTTAACCCATTCTTCATTTCCAAGTAACTCTGTTATTAAAGCTGATAATTGCTTGTTACAAGATCTTATCCATCTTCTTGGAGTTATACCATTTGTTTTGTTTTGGAATTTATTTGGGTATAATTTATACCAGTTATTTAATTCTGTCTCCTTTAGTA
>JBOFQV010000142.1:0-7906 GCA_051650705.1 Clostridium sp. | reverse complement strand
AATGATGTACCAACTAATGGGTTTAAAGACCCAAGTCAAAATGGATTAACAGGTTCTTGGAATGGAAATACACTTACATTTAATCTCCCAAAATATGCTGGAGCGAGATATGATGTAACCTTTAAAGCAAAGGTTATAGATACCATAAATCCAGGTCAACTTTTCAATAATATAGGGAAGTGGTCCACAAATGGGGAAGAGAGAAATGAAGCACAAGTTCAATTAGTTGTGTTTGACCCAAATGTTGGACAAATGGAGTTTTATAAGTATGGCACAAGAACAACAGTTGTAGGAGGGCCAATAACTTATCAAGTTGTAAATATTAATATAGGTCAAATAGATTTAAATAATTATATTCTTGAGGATTTCGTACCTTTAGAGGTTGATATAACAAAGTTAAGGGTAACATCAAATAGTGGACTTGAAAATTATAAAGTATCAATTTCTCTAAGAACAAACCCAAACAATTATATAACGGTAGTTCCAAATATTTTATTAGGAGGAACTCCATTAATTGATTTAACACCATTTATTCCATTAGGAGATGGAGTTAGTAGAATAAGAATTGAAGCACAGGTATTTAGGGCAAGTACTGGACATGAACTTCAAATATTTGGTGAAACTAATAATAAGGCTGTGGTTGGAACTAGTTTTATTAATAATGCAAAAGCTTCTTCAGGAGAATTAATAAAAGAAGCCTCCTGGAAAACTGATGTTAATGGGGCTTCAGATTTAGCAGCCTCAAAATCAATTAGTCCTCAAAAATTAGCATATTTTCCTTTAGATGAACTAAAGTTCTCAATTTCAGGTTCAGCCTTAAATACAATTACAATAAATCCAATTTTATCAGATTTAATGCCAAATGGCCTAATATATATTAAAGATAGTGAATATTATCTCTATGATGATTTTGTAACAGGAAAAGTTTATGACTCTAGAAATTCATCCTTCCCTGTGCCACTTCCAACGAGGGAAATTATTCAAGATTTTGGTGGAACAGGTCAAACACTTTTAAGATGGAGTTTTAATAATTTTATTCTTCCAATAAACAACTCAATAACAGTTGTATTTACTGTATTAGTAGCAATAAATCCACCACTTTCATTTATTAACAAGGCTTATGAAGGGAATCCAGGTAATAATATTTTATTTGTTCAAAATGAGGTGCAAGACACCTTGGATTTTGATGGAGATGGACTTACAACTACAGATAAAATATCAGGTGTGGAACTTTTAGGGGCACTTTTAACAACATCTGAATTTTCTATATTCAAAAGAGTTAAAGGAGAAAAAGATTTAGACTTTAGTAGTAGTGGAATTACAATTGATGGTGGAAATATAGAATATAATTTAATGGTTACAAACAACCAAAGTATTAATTTGCAGGATATTGAACTGGTTGATATATTACCTTATGTTGATGATAAAGGTGTTATATTAGTAAATGAAGCAAGAGGATCACAGTTTGAGGTGTATGCAACATCAACAGTTACAGCAAAGATTATTAATGTATTAGGTGATCCAGTTATCCCACAAGATCCAGAAATAATCATAGAATATTCAAAAAGTAATAATCCAGTAAGATTTGATGAGCTTGGAAACCAAATTGGAACAGGAACATGGAGTATGACTCCACCAGAAAATATAACAACCTTACGCTCAATAAAGGTAACCACAGGACCAAATGTTATATTAAAGCCATATGAAAGGTTAATAGTCACAATAGGTGCAAAAGCGCCAGTTGGGGCACCAATTAATAAGCCAGCATACAATTCTTTTGCAGTAAGGGCAAATAAGCTTTTATTAGATGGAGTGGAGCCAATGCTTCCAACAGAACCACCTAAGATACCAGTAGTTGTTCTATCTGAAGTTGGGGCAAGCATTGGGAACTTTGTTTGGGAGGATTATAATGGAAATGGGTTATATGACCAAGATGAACCCGGAATAAATGGAGTAAGAGTTGAGCTTTATGATGAAAATGGAATTATAATAAACTCAACACTAACTTCAAATGATGCAAATGGAAAGCCAGGATATTATTTATTTGCAGGACTTAATGAAGGGGTATATCAAGTGAAATTTATTCCATTTGGAGGGTTTAATTTAACCAAAAGGCAAGAAGCTGAATTAAATGGTAGCAAGCCAGATCCAACAACAGGCTTTACAAGCTTTATTAATCTTTCAGCTAATCAAGAAAGGCTTGATATTGATGCAGGATTAATAACAGATTATAAAGGGGTAATTGGAGATTTTGTTTGGGAGGATTTAAATGGAAATGGATTATATGATCCAAATGAACCAGGAGTTAATGGAGTAAGAGTTGAACTTTATGATAATGCATATGTTTTACTAAAAGTAGCAATAACTAATAATGATATTAATGGAAATCCAGGGTATTATCTGTTTACAGATTTAGCTCCAGGTCAGTATTTAGTAAAATTTATTCCACCAAATGATTATATATTAACTCAGCAAAAAGACACAGAACCTAATGGAAGCAAACCAGACCCAGTAACTGGCTATACAAATATTATTGATTTTCCTGTTAATGGGGAAATATTAGATATTGATGCAGGAGTAATGGTGATATGTAAGCCTCCAGTGATCAATGCATCAAATAAATGTATTTATGTTGGGGAACCTTTCAATCCATTAGAGGGAGTAACAGCAACTGGGTGTAAGGAAAGAGATTTAACTTCATTAATTGTTGTTGAAAGTAATAATGTTGATAATACAAAGCCTGGAATATATACTGTGATTTATGAAGTAACAGATGATTTATCAGGAGTAAAAACCATAAAACGAATTTATGTTAGAGTAGTAGAAAAGGGACCATACTTTAATGCTGTTACGGATTTAGTTGAATCAATAGCACTTCAAGTAGCTTCACTTGCACACATTTTAAATGCAGAGAGTGAAAAGGTAGAAAGAGCTAAAGCTATTGGTGCTACAAAGGAAGAACTTTTAAAAGTAAATAATTCTGTAAATAATATGGTTGATTCAGTAACTATGTTAGAATTAGTGCTACAAGGTAAGTTAGATGTGGTTAAATGTGGGGTATGCTTCACATGTACTTTACCGGAGGAGAACTGAGAACATTGAGAATTGATAATTAAAAATTTTTAGGGGCTGTTTTTTTGACAGCTCTTTTTTATTATTAAGATGCTTAACATTACATTAACATATTATGTTGTATAATGAAGTAATAAAGTTTTTTATGAGGTGAAAAAGATGAGGATACTAATTATAGAAGATGATAGAGAATTAGCTGAGTTAATAAAGAAGGGGCTTATGGGCTTTGGTTTTTATTCTGATATTGCAAATACAGGAGAAGAGGGAGAGGAAAAGGCATTACTTAATGAGTATGATGGAATATTACTTGATTTAAATCTTCCAGATAAGGATGGTTTAGATGTTTTAAAGGAAATCAGACAGAGTGAAATTATAACTCCAATTATTATTGTATCTGCAAGGGATAAGGTAAAGGAAAGAGCTTTAGGGCTAGACTATGGAGCAGATGATTATATTGTTAAACCATTTGACTTAGTAGAACTTAGAGCAAGAATTAATGCTGTGGTTAGAAGATTTTATGGAAGAGTGAATTCAGAAATAAAAATTGGAGAGCTTAAAATAGATCCAAAATCAAGAGTGGTTACATATAATGCAAATGAAGTAAAACTCTCTTCAAAGGAATTTGATATTTTAGAGTATATTAGTAATAATCACCCTAATGTTGTTTCAAGTGAAAGTATTATGGAGCATGTTTATGATGAACATTTTGACCAGTTTTCATCTGTTCTTAGAGTACATATAGCAAACTTAAGAAAAAAGCTTAAGGGAGCATCAAATGAGGATGTTTTAATAACAGTAAAGGGGAAAGGATATAAGCTATGGGAAAGGGATTAAATTATAAAGGTAAACTAAACATATTATTAATAACTTATTCCTTTTTTATTACATTAACTGTTTTAGTATTTGGATTTTTATCTATAACAAACATAAATAAACCAACTCAAGCAACAGATAAAATTTTAGTTGAGTACAGCAGTGAGGAAATTACACTTGGAATGAGTCAAGGACTTGTTATGACAAGGGTTGAAGAATTACCAAATAAAAGTTTTGACGTATTTCAAATGCAAAGGGAATATAGTAAAGACCTTGTAACAAAGGGCATTATTGTTATGCTTTTTGTTTTCCTTATTATAATGATGCTTTCTATTGGTATTTCAAAATATATCAGCAAAAAAGTTATTAATCCAATTGAGAAGATGGCAGCACAGTTGCCTAATCTTATAAATGGAGAAATTGAAGAAATTAATGATAATATTTTTTCATATGAGTTAAAGGGAATTAAAAATGCACTAACTGATTCCTCAAAAAAAGTAAGAAAGCTATTAAAGGAAGCAAATAGTATAAACTCCTATATAACTCATGAGCAAAAAAATACTTTAGCAGTACTTAGGGCAAAAATTCAACTTGGAGAAAGAGATGAATTAATTTCTCTTGTTGATAGAATGAGTTCAAGTCTCGATGATATTTTAGCTTTAAATGCAACTGAAAGTGTGGAGCATAATGAAGAGGTAGACTTAGCCCTTGTTTGTGCTGAGGCTGTGGATGAGTATAGAAAAATATATAAGAACATTGAACTTGAATTTGATGAGGAGAATCTTCCAATGATTTTAGGAAGGGAGCTTTGGATTTATAGGGCAGTGTGTAATCTAATTGAAAATGCAATTAAGTATGGGGATAATTCTAAAATTACAGTCCATGCTTATATTAAAAATGGAAGTTCAATTATTTGTGTTGAGGATAGGGGAAAAGGAGTAGATAAAGATATTTTAGATAAAATATTTAGTTTTAAATATAGAGGGGAAAATTTAAAAAAGGATGGCTATGGAATTGGACTTTCTCTAGTTAATCAAATAACTCATTTATGTGATGGAGTAACTTATATTGAAAGTGAAGAGGGAAAGGGAGCAAAATTTTATATGGCATTTAAAGCATTAACATTAGATTAACATACTCTTTGATATGATGATTACAGAAAGTGATTAAGGAGGACGATAAAGTGTATATCATTAAAAATGCAATTAAGAATGTTTGGAGAAACAAAGGGAGAAATCTTTTAATAGGATCTATAATACTAGGAATAATAGTTTCAACAGTTGTTGCCTTTAGTATTAACACAACAACAGATGAAATTATAGAGGATTATAAAAATAGATTTGGTAGTGAAGTTTCAATAGCTCCAGATATGGAAAAAATAATGGCTCAAAGTCAATCAGGTAAAAGACCAACAGCGTTAACGAATAAGCAGTATTACGATTTTGCAGATTCAGAATATATAAAGGAAGCATTATTTAAAACTGAATTTGGAGTACTGTCAAAAAAGCTAAAGGCAATTGATGAGGATGTTAGTAATGGTATGTCAATGAGTAGTGCAATAATTGGTGAAGACGGAAAGCAAATACAGGCAGATCCAGCTAAAATGAGAATAGTTGGTAATTCGGATTTGAAATTGTTAGAAGAATTTAATAGTGGTAAAAGAAAAATAGTTGAAGGTGAAATCTACAAAGAAAAAGATGAATGTGTTGTAAGTAAGGAATTTGCTGAGCTTAACAATATAAAGGTTGGGGATGTTATAGATGTTAATAGAGTAACAGATGCTAATGGAGAACCATTAAAGTTAAAGGTTTCAGGTATTTATTTAGATGGTACAGATGAATATGGTGGATTACCTTTTAAAGATGCATATATGAATAGAAGAAATGAAATATTAACAAATTTTGAAACAGCTCAAGGAATGTTTGGAGAGTCAGAATTATATATTGATGCTAAGTATTACTTAAAGAATCCAGATATGTTAAAGGATTTCGAAAAGGAAATAAGAGCTAAAGGTTTAGGTGATACATTTAATGTAACAACAGATGAAGCAAGCTACAATAAAATAGTAGGACCAGTTGAAGGATTAAGCTCAATAACATTTATGTTTGTAATAGTGGTACTTGGATTAGGTTCAGTAATATTAATTCTTTTAAATACATTATCAATTAAAGAAAGAAAGTATGAAATTGGTGTATTACGTGCAATAGGAATGAAAAAGTGGAAGGTAGCTTCAGGATTGATTTCAGAAGCCTTATTGGTAACAATAATCTGCCTAGGAATTGGAATTGGAGTTGGAGGTGTAGTATCACAACCAGTATCAAATACAATATTACAAAAGCAAATTGAAAGTCAAAAAGAGGCTCAAAATATGCAAACTAATGCTGGATTTGTGGTTACAACAGGAAATTCTAGTGGAGCATCAGACTTAGATACAATATCAGAAATAGATGTTAAATTAAATGCAAAAGCACTAATGGAGGTAACAGGAGTTGCTATATTAATAGTTCTATTAAGTAGTGCTGTTGGAGTTACCTATATAACAAAATATGAACCAAGAAAAATACTTACGGAGAGGGGCTAGAAAATATGTCAGTATTAAGTGTAAGAAAAGTTTCCTATGCCTATGAAGGAGCAAAAAAGACAACTTTAAAAAATATAAGTATAGATTTTTAAAAAGGTAAAATTTATTCAATAGTAGGGAAGTCAGGAGCAGGGAAAACTACGCTATTATCATTAATAGCAGGGCTTGATAACTATACAGCTGGAGAAATAGTATATAACAATCAATTACTAAATGAAATAGATAAGGACGATTATAGAGCAAAGGATATTGGAGTAATATTTCAAGGATATAATCTTTTAACAAACACAACAGCTCTTGAAAATATACTTTTATCAATGGATATAAGTGGAGTTAAGGTTCAGGATAAGAAAAAATATGCTCTAGAGCTACTTGAAAAGGTTGGAATTGATGCTCAAAAAGCAGAGAGAACAGTTTTAAAATTATCAGGAGGAGAGCAACAAAGAATTGCCATTGCAAGAGCTTTATCACATAACCCAGATATAATAATTGCAGATGAACCAACAGGGAATTTAGATAGTGAAACAGAAGAAACAATACTAAATATATTAGGAGACCTTGCACATAAGGAAAATAAGTGTGTAATAATTGTAACCCATTCTAAAAAGGTTTCTAATTTTGGTGATGAGACTTGGGGATTAACAAAAGGGAATCTAATTTTTATTAAGTAGTATTATGGAGGAATAAAATGGTGAATAAAAATAGTTCAAAAGTGGCAACGACTTTAAAAATATTTGGAATAATTATGGTTGGACTTGCAATGTTTAGTGTATATGCTTCAAACAAGTATATAGGATCGCTTATAGCACAAGGATATGATCCATCTAAACAGGTGGCAGATGTTTTAAATTACTATATTAATAACGTTACACCTTATGTGTTTTATGCAATTTGCTTATTTACTTTAAGCTATATTGTTAAAAGGGTTGAAGAAATTTGGATAAATAATAACCCACAAAGTATATATGAAGAATATAAGCAAAAGGTTATTAAGTCTTATGACAATGAAAATGAAGATACCGAAGAAAATGACAGCGACAATGAAGGGGATGTTGTTGAGGATTTACTAAAGGAACTTGATAAATAAACTTAAAGAGAAGTTCTTCATGTCTGATGAGGATGTGGAGAGACTTGCAAAATGCTTGGCTACAGGTGTTGGAGTTGGGGTTTTAATTGGAGTAATTTTTGTGGAAGTTGAATTGTTTTTTTCTCTTGGAGGAGTTGTTGGAATTATAGCATCTTTCTTCATGAAGAAATAAGGAGACATACAAAAACTTTAATAAATTTAAATATACGGGTATTAATTGAATCAAAAAGAAGTGGCATATGCCACTTCTTTTGATTTTATCTTTAGGGAAATGTGCATTAATAAACATATAAACTTATCAATCTATTGACTAAATATAACAATACAGGTAATATCTATTTAGTTATAAAAAA
>JBOFQV010000141.1:0-8867 GCA_051650705.1 Clostridium sp. | reverse complement strand
AACTTTAAATCAAATTAGTAAACAATGTTAAAGATACAACCTTGGAGGTGAATAACTATGATAATTAAAGAAGCAAACAAGGAAAATTTACTCTCAGTTGCAAAGGTTCAAGTTAGTAGTAACCGTTCTACTTATATGGGAATTATGCCAGAAGAGTATTTGAATAATATGTCATTTGAAGAGAAAGCAAGAGAGTGGAAAGAAAAACTATTTAATGAGGAAAGTACACAATTTATGTATGTGGTAGAAAATGATGATAAAAACATTGTTGGATTTGCTGTTGGAAGTTTAGTTAGAACAAATGATTTTTTTGAGAGAGAAATTTTTTCAATATATATATTAAAGGAATTTCAACGTAAAGGTATAGGAAAATTACTTATTAAAGCAATGGTTACGAATTTTATTAAAAATAATGTTGCTTCTATGATTCTGTGGACACTTGAAGATAATCCATCCCGCCTATTTTATGAACATTTAGGAGGAAAAATAGTTGACACAAGACTTATAGATAGGGGCGGAAAAAAACTTAAACAGGTAGCTTATGCTTGGGAAGATATAACTTGTATATTTTAAATTGGATAACCAAACAAATTATGTGGAATTACTATCTTTCAAGGTGAAAAATAGTAGCCTCCTATAATTAGCGAGCTACTATTTTTGAAATTTTATAAGTAACATAAGGGAAAATAATCAATGCTTTATATATAATTCTACAGTGAACAACACTTTTGATTATTTTGAGAATTACCTGAGTAATTAAATAGTGGAGAGCTTAATTCAAAGTTGAAAGATTCTCTATTAACTATTCCAACTACCTCATGACTATCATATAGGTTCAGTAAAAAATCAGCCATTTGTTTACCAGTATGATAGGAACCAAAAGATTTATCATAATCATATTTTTCTACATTATTAGCAATATTTCCAAAATTGGTTTTTGTAGCTGATGGTGCAAGTAACTTTACTTGTAGTTTTGAATTACATTCTTTTAATTCTCTTGCTAATCCTTCTGTAAATGTACTTACGAAAAATTTACTTGCACAATAGGTAACAGCATTTGGTACAATAATATACCCACCACTAGAAGAAATATTTATAAGTTGTGTATTATCGACATCCTTATAATCATGTACAAATAATGTGGATAACACTACTAAAGCTTCTATATTTAATCGCAGCATAACTTCAATTTTCTCTAAATCTTGATTGGCTACACTAGAATAATTACCAAAGCCAGCATTATTGATTAATGTTTCAATATTATATGGCTTTAATTCTTTGTAAAGTTGATGTACATTTGATATTACTGATAAATCAGTACATTTAATTATCACATCTAATGATGGACTTTCAGATAAAATTTCATCTTTTAATTTTTCTAAATTTTCTTTATTACGTGCAACTATAACTAAATTCTTTCCACGTTTTGCAAATGCCTTTGAAGTTTCATAACCTATTCCTGAACTAGCTCCTGTAATTACTGTATATTTAATATTTCCATTCATTTGAATCACTCCCATATTTATGATATATTAGAATTGTATAATATGGTGTTAACTCCAGGTCAAGTAGTAAATTTAATGCTTAAAAGGAGATTTTAAAATGGATTATTCAATAGGAGAATTTTCAAATATTACTAACTTAAGCATAGATACATTAAGATACTATGAAAAAGAAGGTTTAATTCTTCCACAGCGTAAGGAAAACGGGAGACGCTATTTTAGTGAAAATGATTTTACTTGGATAGAATTCATAAAAAGGCTGAAAGAAACTAAAATGCCAATTAGGGAAATTAAGAAATATTCAAAATTACGAGCTATTGGGGATACTACAATGAATGAAAGAATGGAGATACTTATAAATCATAGAAATAATTTAGAAAATGAAATTATGAAAGCTAATGAAAATCTTAAAAAGTTAAATGATAAAATTGATTTTTATAAATCAGCAATAGAAGAAAAAGGTGAATCTTAATAAAAGTAAAACTACATTAAGAATACAAATAAATTTATGTTTATAAGGAGTTAAGTTGGTAGCAAACTTAATGTTAGTTCTATGATTCTGTGGACACTTGAACAATAATGATATAATCCCTTGTATACTTTGCATTAGCAGTAAAAGATTATGATGAAGCAATTGGTTTTGAGAGTTAGATTAATATACAAAAATTTTTATCATGGCATAATTCCTGATTTGAATTTACGTTAATAAAATTGCAATAATGCATAGATAAATGATTATTGTGGTAAAATTATAATTATTACATATAAAAGGGGTAATTTATGAGAATTAAAAAATGTAATGTTTTAAGTGAGAAACAAATAAAAGAAGTTTTAGATCTTCAAGAGCTTTGTTATAGCTATGAAGAGTTAGAGAATAAGGTGTTTTTATCCAATGAAATTAACTATTATAAGGAGCTTGATTGCTTTTATTTAGCCTATGAAGGAGGGGATCTTATTTCCTTTCTAACAACATTTGTTCCAACCTCTGATGAAGGGGAGATTTTAGGATTTACTCATCCGAAGTTTAGAAACAATGGTTATTTTAAAGCACTATTTAAGGATGCTTGTGAGAATTTACTTCAATTTAATATCCATAAGGTTTTATTTGCTATTGAACCAAAAAGTGATAATGGAGTTTCATTTGTAAAATCCTTTAAGGAAGCTGTACTTATTCGTTCAGAATATAGGATGGTTTATAATAAGGATGAAGATTTAAAGTGTAAATTAAATTTTGTTAAGGTTGATAAGAGTAATAAAGAAATTTTCTCTATACTTTTAGGGGAAGTTTTTAATGATTTAAAAAAGGATACTAGACTTGCAGATGCTGTTATTGATAGTGAAAATAGATCAGGGTTCATGGCACTATATAATGGAAAGGAAGTAGGTACTTTTTCTTTAAATCTTGAAGAGGGTGAAATGTTTTTGCATGCTTTTGGTGTTCACAAGGATTTTAGGGGAAAAGGCTTTGGGGAGGAAATTATTAAGTATGCTATTACTGAGGGGAAAAAGAGAAGCAAAAGAATAATTTTGGATGTGGATTCAAATAATCCAATTGCATTTAATTTGTATAAAAAAATTGGCTTTGTTATAGAATTTCAAGTTGATTATTATGAATACTTAATTAAATAGTAGAAGAGAGCTATTAATTTACTGTGAAAATGGTAGAGTAATAGCTTTTTTTTTATCTTATATCATATAATTAGTGATAATAATTTTAGTTTGGTGGATGATGAATAAAAGAAAATTTACTATTAATGATTTTTTAGAGTGGTTTCATGAGAAACAGGAGTATATAAAGCTAATAATTTTAATGATTACCTTATTAATAATGACCATTGGAGAGGTTGGTAGCTACCTTGCAGTTAAGGACAACATAATGGAGGTTAAGGGCAAAGTTGTTAAATCTGAAAGTTACATTAGGGTTTTGGATGGAAAAAAAAGTACTAGAAGTGAGTTTGTTTTAAGGTGGGAGGCACTAGGGGAAGTCTATTATGGAAATTTTAATGATGAGGGAATAGTAAGCTTATATGAAGAAAGAGATTTTTATGTTTATAAGGACAGTCCAGGAGTTTATTGTAGATATACCTATGAAAACACGATTTTTGCTCTCCAATTTATATTGTTTATTTATACAGTTGGAGGAATTACCCTTTTTCACAAGCAAATTTATAAATGGTACAAGGAATATAAAAGAAGAAAGAAGGAAAACAAACCCTTATTCCTTTATGGAACAGAAGAGGAGGAGAGGGAATATTTAAAGTTAAAGAAAGAGAGACAAATTAAATTCCTATTAAGCTTATTATTTTCATTCCCATTTACTTTAGCATTTTTTTATATCTTAAGTGGGGAAGAAAAAATCCCATCATCAATTATTGAGTTTGGGATTTTTTCTATAGTTTCAAATGTACTTTTATTTAAAACAGGGAGAAGTCTTTATAGATTAAAGGAGTATAGGAACAATCATTGGGTTTAAAACTTTAATTATTCTTTAAGAAGTCTATTAATGTTCTTGAAGGAATAGATAAGTTAATCCCTTTTTTGTAGCACACTCCAATACTTCTTTGGGGAATTTTTGAGTGGATTGGAACTTCTATTAATTCCCCATTTTCAAGCTCCTTTTTAACAAAGGATTTTAATACAGAGGTGATGCCAAGTCCCATTTTTCCACATTCTATTAGAAAATCCATATTGCTTGCCTCAATGCTTAGAGAAATTGAAACTCCTAAGGATGATAGAAAATCATCAATATATTTTCTTGTTAAATTACCTTCTTCAAGTAACATAAAAGAACCCTTTGAAAATATTTCCTCTTCAGTATAAAGAGAATTGTTTTCTAAATAAGCCTTAGTGCAGACAAAAATATCATCAACCATCTCAAGAGGAATAAAGTCAATTAAAGAATCTGAAATGGGGGTGCAACAAATTGCAATTTCAAGCATTTCCTTTTTAATTAATTCAATCTCATCCTCTGTATGCTTATTTATAATATTAACCTTGAAGTTTTCATAATGAGTAAGAAAATCTTCAAGCTTTGGAAGCAGATAATTTTTACCAAGGATTGAGCTAACTCCAAGATTTATTGTGCCAAGCTCCCTGTTTTTTATTTTATTTAGTTTATCTTCTCCAAGGGAAAGTTCATTTAATGCATTTTCTACATGAGTAAATAAAATTTCTCCCTCTTTAGTTAGGGAAACTCCTTTAGACTTTCGTGAAAATAGTGACATTCCCAAATTATTTTCTAATGTTTTAATAGATTTACTAACAGCAGGTTGGGATATGTACAGTCTTTCGCTTGCATGAGAAAGATTTTTACATCTACAAACCTCATAAAATACCTTATAAAGATTCAAATCAAAATTCATGATATAACTCCTAGTTATGGTATAAATAACCAAAATGTATTTCAATTATATCATAAAATGAATTAGAATAAACCCATAGAGATTGAGGAGGGATTTAAATGAATATGATAATTGTTGAACAGTTCAATAGTATTGCAGAAAAGTATGATAATCAAAGAAGAGAATTAATCCCAATGTTTGATGTGTTCTATGGAACAGTAAGAGAACTAGCATTTATGAAAGAGAATGGAAGAGTATTAGATTTAGGAAGTGGAACAGGACTTTTAGCACAATTTGTAATGGAAAAATACCCAAAAGCACATTATATATTAGTTGATATTGCAGAAGAGATGTTAAAAGTTGCAAAGGAAAGATTTAAGGGCTATGAAAATGTTGATTATAAGGTTTGTGATTATAGAACAGAAGAGCTTGGAGAATATGATTTAATTATTTCAGGAATGTCCATACACCACTTGGATAGTGAAGAGAAAAGAGAACTTTTTAAAAGTATTTATAAATCCTTAAAAAAGGGAGGAGTTTTTATAAATGCAGATCAGGTTTTTGGAGAAGATAAGGTTTCAGAAGAGATTCAAAAGAAATATCAGTTTGATTATATAGAGAATTGTTCTCTTTCAAGAGAAGATAAGGACAAAACATATGAAAGAATAAAAATGGATAAAATGGACACAATGAGTTATCAAATAGAAATGCTAAAGGAAGCAGGGTTTAATTCTGTTGATATATACTACAAATGCTACAACTACACAGTTTTTAGAGCAAGTAAATAGCATACTTAAAATTAAGAGCACACCAGGTTAAAAAAATTTCTTGCTTATTCCGTCGCATGAGCTCCAAGTCAACGCAATAAATTTTTTTAACCATCTTGATGTTCACTAACAAATTTTAAGAATACTATTTCTATTTTAAAGCTCCATTGGAGCTAGCAAAAGTAAATAAAAAACCTTTAATGCTTTTCAAAATAAAAACTTTAAATAAGGGATAGAACAATAATAAGGATAAAAATTTTATGGTGCGTCGACTTGGAGCTTGCCGACGGAGAAAGCAACAAAAATTTTTATCCTAGTGTTCCCCCTATTTTAAATAAAAAGCAATAAACTAATGGCCATGATTGCCATTCCGGAAATTAGTCCATAAATTGATAAATGATGCTCCCCATACTCCCTAGCAGAAGGAAGAAGCTCATCAAGTGATATAAATACCATTATCCCTGCAACCCCAGCAAAAATAACTCCAAACATTACATCATTTAAAAATGGCATTAAAATTAAATAACCTATAATTGCACCAATTGGTTCTGAAAGACCTGATAAGAAAGAATACATGAAAGCTTTTTTCTTATTACCAGTTGCAAAATAAATTGGTACAGACACTGCAATACCTTCAGGAATATTGTGAATAGCAATAGCAAAGGCAATAGGCAGTGCAATAGTAGGGTCCTGTAATCCAGAAATAAATGTTGCAAGTCCTTCAGGGAAATTATGAATTCCAACAGCTAGAGCTGTGAAAACTCCCATTCTAAGTAGCTTACCATCTCTTTTAGAACAGTTTTCCTTATTTGAGCAAGTGCATTCCATATCTTCAACCTTACATACCTCATGAGGATTATCCTCACTTGGAATAAGCTTATCAATTAATGCTATTAAAGCAATTCCACCAAAAAATGAAATAACCGTTACCCATGAACCAGTTTTAAGTCCAAGTTCTCCAACTAGTGAATCCTTAGCCTTAAAGAATATTTCAATCATTGAAACATATATCATAACACCAGCAGAAAATCCAAGGCTTATTGATAGAAATTTAGTATTTGTTCTTTTTGTAAATAGAGCCATTAAACTTCCTATTCCTGTGGAAAGTCCAGCAAAAAGAGTTAACCCTAAAGCAAATAATACGTTGTCCATAAAAACTCCTTTCAAAAGTAAATTCTATGTAAATTTTTGCATTAAATTATCATAGCATAGTATTATAGTATTATCCAATTAAATTATTGTGAACAAAAGACTCAAGATGGCAATCATCTTAAGTCCTTAATATTATTGTTCTATATTCTTTGTAGTATATTTATAATTACTTGTCTTATAAGCCTTAAAGAAGGTTGAAATTGCTCCAAGTCCTGTAAATAAATATCCCATTAATAAATCCTTAGTAAAAGCACTAGCGATTTCAGGATAAGCTTCCTTAAATATTCCAACACTCTTTATAGCATCAAAAATTGTTATAGTTTCAATATCCTTAAATGTATTATAAATTTCAAATCCATAGGATAAATAGGTTGCAACATAAACCATTGCAATTGTAATTATAGCAGTAATGATTATTCCAACCTTGTTAAGTTTACCACCTAAAAGCTCATACCCCTTAATTGCACAAACAGCTAGTACAAATCCACAAATTGCTGCAATATAGCCAAGTGAATAAATTATTACCCAAAGAGCAACACCAATTAATGAACCAATTAAAGCACCAACTATTCCAGTTGCTATGTTAGAATTTTTCTCCTTAAATTCTTGTTGAAGAGAATTCATTTCATTTGTAAATGAAGAATAGCAAGAATCACAGAAAAATACAGGATATTTATTTATTTCATACAATGCTCCTGTGTTTTGAGTTCCACAATTTTCACATGTTGTTACAAAGCCATGAGAGAAGCCAAAGGTAGTAATTTCAGTTAGAATATTAACTATGGAATCTCTGTTTGAAGATGACTTAATACCACTTGCAAGCTTAACTGTAATACAGTTGTTCTCATAAGTACATTCAGAAATTCTCTTATCTAAAGCCTTTACATTCACAGCTAAAGAGTTACCAAGAGAAATTGCATCATCAGCTTGAGAAGCAAAAGGAACCTTAATTATAAATACCCCTCCAGTAGAATAGTTTTTTACTATGACCTTAAAGCCTCTATAATCCCCATATAGAGTGTTATCCTTAGAATAATAGGTAAGTCCTAATTCTTCAGAAAGATTTTGAAGTACATTTGCCATTATTTTTCCCCCTAAAATTTATTGTTAAAGCACAATTTTATATTAACATTGATTTAACTAATAGTTCAAGAATTATATGTAAAATATAGAAAAAATAAACAAATAAAGAAGGGTAAGGGCATGAAATAAAAAATTATGTATATTTAGGATTTATATGGTAAAATAATCATGGAGGGAAAAACAAATGAATGATTTATGTTTTATTAAAATGGATGAAAATATGATAGAGGAATGCGTTGATTTATTTATAGATACATTTACAAAGGATCCATGGAATGACGTATATGAATCTAGGGAACAGGTTGTAAATTTCTTTAAAAGCTTTATTTCAAATAATTATTTTCTTGGATATGTTGTAGCACATGACAATAAGATTATTGCTTTAAGTATTGGTATGAAAAAGCCTTGGATTAATGGTATGGAGTATTATATAGATCAATATTGTGTAAGCTCAAAGTACCAAGGCAAGGGGGTTGGAAGTTGGTTTTTAAAAGAAATTGAGAAGGATATAAAATTACTTGAATTGAATGGAATAATTTTAAATACTGAAGAGGGGTATCCATCCTTCAATTTTTATCAAAAGAATGGATTTAAGAGAATAGATGAATTGGTTGTACTTGGAAAATAGAGTGAAAATAAGGGAGGAAATATGAATAATACTTTTATAAAAGAGCCTTGGTTAAAGTGGGCAATGGAAATACAGAGTATAGCACAAAGTGGATTAACTTATGGAAAAGATCCATATGATAGAGAAAGATATGAACAATTAAGAGACATTTCAGCAGAAATGTTAAGCTATAAAACAGATATTCCAGTAGATAAGGTGAAAGAGCTATTTTGCAATGAAACAGGATATCAAACACCAAAATTAGATACAAGAGCTGCAATATTTAAGGATGGAAAAATACTCCTTGTACATGAGAACACTGGAGCTTGGTCACTACCAGGAGGGTGGGTTGATATATTAGAATCAATTGAATCAAATACCATAAAAGAAGTTAAGGAAGAGTCTGGATTAGATG
>JBOFQV010000140.1:0-12416 GCA_051650705.1 Clostridium sp. | reverse complement strand
CAAACTCTCAATAAAAAGTTTAATCTTAATCTCAAAAAACTTACTCATAAAAAGAATTGCTGGTTTTGTTTATCTATATTCTGTTCAATTTTCAAAGACCAATTTGTTTGCCGCTCTTGGCGACTTGTTTATCTTATCATCTGTGAGCTTTACTGTCAACAACTTTTTAAAAAAACTTTTTGGTGTTTTCCACCTTGTTTTTTTCTAAGTTCTTTCCGCTCTCAGCGACGTGTTTTATAGTAACATATCTTTTAAAAACTACACTCTGTCATTTTTCTTAATTTATAAATTTATGCTCATATATCTTCTAAATACATCTATTTACTCACTATTTTACTAATTGATACACCTGGCATAGTATATTATAAAAATAGTGGATTTGCATAGCAAACCCACCATTTTCTAGAAATATTCACTCTTCTTCATTACAACAGGCCATTGTTTTGACCCTATATATTGCTCGCTACTTTTTATTTCCGTTCCTTTATCAGCAATAACACTTTCTAAATTAGCCTCATCTCCAACAACTGAGTTTTGCATTATAATACAATCTTTAACCTTTGCATTTTTTGCAATGTATACTCTTCTTGATATAATGCAATTTTCTACTTGCCCCTCTATATAACATCCATTTGCAATTATTGAATTAACTACATTACTTCCTTCTTTATATAATGTAGGTGCTTCATCCTTAGGTTTTGTATATATTGGATATTCCTCACTAAATAATTCATTGTTTACTTTCTTCTTTAATAGTTCTGCACTTGAATCAAAATATGCTTTTATAGAATTTATGCAAGATAAATATCCATTAAATTCATAAGTTCCTACTTTCAACTCATCTAGTTGAGAGTGAATAAAATGCTTCACTTTTCTATACATTCCACTTCTTACACAATCATTTACTATATCTATAAATAATTCCGTTCTCATCACATACATTTCCATATTTATTTTAACATTCGAATATCTTCCAATGTTTTTTCCAACACTTATTACTCTACCCTCTTCATTTATATTTAAAACATCACATTCATTAAAATGTGCATCTGCATTAGTTACTTCTTTATAAATCATTGTAATATCATTACGATTCTTTTTATGAGCTTTTATCGCATCATTAAAATTTATATTGCAAATCATATAAGATGGTGCAATTAAAATATACTCTTTTCTACTATACTTAATAAACTCTATATTATCTGTAAAACTTTGTATATCATTAAATGCAGGATCTTCATCCCCAAAGTTAAACACCTTAAGACCGTCTTTCTTTCTGTGTAAATCCCATGGTCTTCCATTCGTTAGATGATCCATTAATGATCTTGATTTATTCTTTGTAAAAATTCCAATGCATTCTATTCCTGAGTTAGTCATATTTGATAAAACAAAATCTATTACTCTATATCTTGCTGCAAATGGAACTGATGCTAAAGGTCTATATCTAACTAATTCTCCCATTCTGCTTTCATTTTCATCTAAATTTATAAGTCCTAAACAATTATTCATTCGTCTCACCTCTTTATTCTTATTTTGTTAGGCCTCTTGGCAAGCTTTTATAATACTGCCTGCTTTAACCTCTTCTTTTGCACCAACAACTGCTATTTCTTCATCTCCACAAATAACTGACTCTTTTCTTACAACAACATCACTACCAACTATTGCTTTTTCTATTACAACATTATCTCCTATTTTTGCATTAGTCATTATTACAGAATCCTTTATTACTGTATTCTTTCCAACATATACACCTTGGAATAGTATTGAATTTTCAACATGTCCATGTACAGTGCATCCCTCAACAATTAAAGAATTAGTAACATTAGCCTTTGCCCCTATATATTGAGCTGGTCTTACAGGATTAACTGAATATATTTTCCACTCTTCATCATATAAATTTAATTCATTGTCATCCTTTAACAAATCCATATTTGCCTCCCACAAACTACTTATAGTTCCAACATCTTTCCAATACCCTTTAAATGGATATGCAACAAGTCTATTTCCCGCATCTAACATCTTTGGAATTATGTTTTTTCCAAAATCATTTGAAGATAACTTGTCCATCTCATCTTCTTTTAAATATTTCTTTAATGTTTTCCAATTAAATATATATATACCCATAGATGCCTTTGTGCTCTTAGGCTCTGCTGGCTTTTCTTCAAATTCATAAATAGATAAATCTTCTCTAGTATTCATTATTCCAAATCTACTTGCCTCTTCATAAGAAACTTCTATTACTGCAATTGTTGCATCTGCTTCTTTTTGCTTATGAAAATCTAACATTACTTGATAATCCATCTTGTATATATGGTCTCCTGAAAGAACTAATACATACTCTGGATCATAACTATCAATATATTCTATGTTTTGATAAATAGCATTAGCTGTACCTTTATACCACTTTCCACCCTTTTCTTCTTGATATGGAGGTAATATTCTAACCCCTCCATCTCTTCTATCTAGATCCCATGGATCTCCAATACCAATATGTGCATTAAGCTCTAATGGCTTATATTGTGTTAACACCCCAACTGTATAAATTCCTGAATTTGAACAATTACTTAAAGGAAAATCTATTATTCTATATTTCCCTCCAAAAGGTACTGCAGGCTTTGCTAAATTCTTTGTTAAAACTCCTAATCTTGAACCTTGTCCTCCTGCTAAAATCATTGCAACCATCTCTTTTTTACCCATAAACACCATCTCCTCTCATATGTTCTAATAAAACTAAAATACTATCTTTAATAGATATGTACCGTTTAAACTTTTTATACATAACTATTATTTATGTAATTATTTGCATAATTATTTTTTTATTTTAGTCAATATCAAAGGCTAAGATATTGAATATCTTAGCCTACATTTTATATTTATTATTAATTATTGGGATTTATAACCAAATTTAAATATTTTTTTTAATTAAATTTTTAAACAGTTTAAACTTCTTACTCTTAATCCTAATTCTCCTACACTCATTAAATGATAGTGATGTATCACTTAACAAATCACTATACACTCCATTACACATACTACAAGGTATGAATGAGTCTTGATCTTGGTTTGAGAAATTAATTACTGCAGTTATTATTTCCCCTTTGCTTTGTCTCTCTATAATTAATATTTCATTTGATGTGCCTATTATTTTAAAATCCCCAGATTTCAAAGCTACTTCTTCGTTCCTTATAGAAATAAACTTCTTATAAGTGTTCATAACCTCTTTATTTTCATCTCCCCATGGAAATGACTTTCTGTTACTAGGATCTTTCCCTCCTAATAAACCAACTTCATCCCCATAATAAATTAGAGGAACACCTGGTAAAATCATCTGAAGAAATACTGCTAGTGTAAGTTTATCAACATCTTCTCCTAAGACTGTATAAATTCTTTCCGTGTCATGATTTCCTAATAGATTCATACATCCATAAAAATTGTCTTTTGGATAGTTTTCTTTTATACTACTTAATATTTTTATAAACTCCTCTAGCTTTATCTCTTCATTAATTAATTTAATAATAATATTCTTTAATGGATAATTTGTTACTGAATCTAATTCCTCTCCTAAGAAATATTTTCTCTTTTTAGAGTAGCTAATCTTATTAGATGCATCTTCCCATACCTCTCCTATTAGAATACTTTCAGAATTTATCTTTCTAATTTCATCTTTTAAAATCTTTATAAATTTATCTGGTAATTCATCTGCCACATCTAATCTCCAGCCATCAGCGCCAAGTCTCATCCATTTTTTTATTACAGAGTTTTCACCTCTAACTATATAATCTAAATATTCTTCATTTAACTCATCAACATTGGGTTGATTATCAATTCCCCACCAGCATTCATATCTATCTGGATAACCCCAAAATCTATACCAATTATAATACTTAGAATCTTTTGACTGATATGCTCCAACTTCATTATAGTTACCAAATTTATTAAAGTATTTGCTATCAGCTCCTGTATGACTGAATACTCCATCTAATATTATTTTCATCCCTCTTTTATGAGCTTCATCACAAAGTAATTTAAAATCATCTTCTGTTCCAAACATTTTATCTATTTTTTCATAATCCCCAGTATCATATTTGTGACAACTAGCAGCCTCAAATATTGGATTAAAGTATATTATATTAGCACCTAAATCTTTTATATAATCCAACTTCTTTATAACACCCTTTAAATTACCACCATAAAAATCCCATCTTTCTATGGCTCCATTTAAATTTCTTATATACATTGGATCATCATTCCAATTTCCATATATAAAAGAATTCTTTTTTGGGCAAGTTATGCTTCCATCCTCATTTCCATTATAGAATCTATCAACAAAAACTTGATAAATTATCCCCTCTTTATACCAACTTGGTACATATTGCTTTTGGTGTATTGTTATTTGGTATGGAACTGGATTATTTCTATATAATTGTCCCTCTCCCCCAAACCTACCTTCATTATTCCCATAATAAATTGTATTAAAATCTTTTTCCAATGAAAAATAATAATTAACTACACCTAATAAATCATGAGTATTAATGGTTTTTTGAAATAAAGCCTCTTCACCTGTAACTTCAACTCTAGTCATTGGAAACTTGCTTACTTTCCCTTCAAAATTAATTACATATAAATTAACCTTCATTTCCTTATAAGCTAATATTGATAAAGTTACATCTGTCCCAACTTCTACTGCCCCAAAAGGCTTTCTATATTCTTCTAAATGAGAATTATGATAAACATGTCCTTGCACCATAACATTTCCTCCTTATAGGTTCTTGTAAATCAGTTCTGATCCCCATATTCCTGTAGCATATTCCTGAATAGTTCTATCAGAAGAGAATATTCCTGAGTGAGCAATGTTAACTCCACATATTTTTTGCCACGTTGAAGCATCTCTAAATAGTGAGTCAACCTTCTTTTGTGCTTTAATATAAGAATCGAAATCCTTTAATACAAAAAACTCATCATTATAATTTATTAGGTTTTCATAAATATTTCTAAATCTTTCTTTATCATAGTTATAGGTTCCATTTATTAAATCGTCAGTAACTCTTCTTAATCTATAATCTAAATTACACATCTCAACAGAAGAGTATCCTCCATTTTGATAGTAATCTAAAACCTCCTTAGCTGTTAGTCCAAATATTACTATATTATCTATTCCAACTTCATCTTTAATCTCTATATTTGCACCATCAAGTGTTGCAATAGTAACAGCTCCATTCATCATAAACTTCATATTTGATGTTCCTGATGCTTCTTTTGTTGTAGTTGAGATTTGTTCACTTAAATCTGTTGCTGGAATAATCTGTTCAGCTAAGGATACTCTGTAGTTATCTAAAAATATAACTTTAATTTTATCTTTAACTCTACTGTCGTTGTTTACTTTGTTTGCAATGCTATTAATTAACTCAATTGTTGATTTTGCTAAATAATAACCTGGAGCTGCTTTACCTCCAAAAATAAATGTTCTTGGTACAATATCTAAATTAGGATTTTCAATTAATTGATTATATAAATCCATTATTCTTAAACAATTTAGAGTCTGTCTTTTATATGCGTGTATTCTTTTTACTTGTACATCGAACAATGATGAAGGATCTACAACTATTCCCTTGCTCTTATAAATAGTTTCAGCTAGCTTCTCTTTATTTTTTCTTTTTATTTTTTGCAATTCAAGCTGAATTTCTTTTTTATCTACAAATCTATCAAAATTCTCTAAATCAGTTGGATGCTTAATAAAGCTCTCCCCTATAGTATCAACTAATAGACTTGTTAATGCTGGGTTACTTTTTAATAGCCATCTTCTATGAGTAATTCCATTTGTTTTATTATTAAATTTATTTGGATATAAATAATAAAAATCACTCATTTCTTGTTTTTTTAGAATCTCTGTATGAAGCTTTGCAACTCCATTTACACTATAACTACCTACAATAGCTAGATTAGCCATTCTAACTTGTCCATTTGCTAATATAGCCATTCTTGATATCTTATCCCATTGTCCAATATATTTATTCCATAAATCCTTACAGTATCTTTCATTTATTTCTTCTACTATCATATAAATTCTTGGCAACAACTTCTTAAACATATCTATTGGCCATTTTTCTAATGCTTCAGCCAAAATTGTATGATTTGTATAAGAAACTGTATTTTTAGTTATTCTCCAAGCCTCTTCCCATGCTAATCCCTCTTCATCTAGTAATATTCTCATAAGCTCTGGAATTGCAAGTGTTGGATGAGTATCATTTATATGAATTGCTATTTTTTCATCCAATTCTCTGATGTTTCCACCATGTTTCTTAAAATGTCTTATTATACTTTGTATTCCTGATGATACAAAGAAATATTGTTGTTTTAGTCTTAATATTTTTCCCTCATAGATAGAATCCTCTGGATACAATACTTGAGATATTGCTTCTACTGAATTTTTATATTCAATGGCCTTTAAAAATTCTCCTCTGTTAAAAGATGAAAAATCAAATTCATTATTAACTGTTTCAGCACTCCATAATCTTAGTGTATTAGCTACATCATTTTTATAACCAACTATTGGAGTATCATATGGAACCGCTAAAACAGGCTCATAATTAACATGTATAAATGTTAATTTACCATTTACCTTTTCAGATTTTACATCTCCCCAAAACTTAACTATTTCAGCATTGTCAGGTTTTCTTATTTCCCATACATTACCATCCTTTAGCCATGTATCTGAGAACTCTACTTGTACACCATTAATTATCTTTTGCTCAAAAAATCCATATTTATATCTGATTCCACAACCATGTCCTGCTATATTCAATGACGCCATTGAATCTAAAAAACAAGCTGCTAATCTCCCTAATCCTCCGTTTCCTAAACCTTGATCTTGTTCAAGATTTTCTAAATCCTCTAGGTTAATACTTAACTCCGCTAAAGCTTCTTTACATACATCTCTTATTCCTAAATTTAACAATGCATCTCCTAGTAACCTTCCTAATAGAAATTCCATTGAAAAATAATATACCTGTTTCTCTTTTGTCCTATTATATTTCTTACTTGTTTCTATCCAGCTTCTTACTACGTAATCCCTTACTAAACTTCCTAATGCTTCATACTTTTTAAAATCTGTACCATCTTGAAGCTCATCTCCATGCATTTCTAGGAACTTATCCTCGTATGCCTTCTTAAAAGAATCTTTATCAATGGTTAGCATTAAATCCCCTCCTACAATTATTGTTACGATCTAAACTTCTATTAGTTCTTGATATAAATCTCTGTATTCATTGGCAGACTTGTCCCAACTATTGTTTGAATTCATTGCTTGAGATACTATAGAATCCCATCTTTCTTTATCTTTATATATTTCTAAAGCATATTCAATTGTGTGTAAAAGCTCATTGGCATTATAGTTTCTAAAACTAAAACCATTCCCTACTCCATTGTATTGATTATATGGGCAAATTGTGTCTTTTAATCCACCAGTTTCTCTAACAATTGGAACTGACCCATATCTTAATGCAATTAATTGCCCAAGCCCACAAGGCTCAAATAATGATGGCATTAAAAACATATCACTTGAAGCATATATTTTATGAGCTAATGTATTATCAAATTTTATAATGCTTGATACTTTTTCTTTATATCTATATTCTAAACCTCTAAAATGTTCCTCATAATAATGGTCCCCTGTACCTAAAATTACAAGCTGAATATTTGCTTGTAACAACCTATCTGCAATATTAACAATAAGATCTAACCCTTTTTGATTAGTTAATCTTGATACAATTCCAATCATTGGGATATTTTCATCAACATGTAGACCTAATTCCTTTTGTAATTTAAGTTTATTTTCTTTTTTACTTTTTATTACATCATTTGTAAAATTATTATATATATATACATCATCATGTGGATTAAATTCCTCATAATCTATTCCATTTAAAATTCCTCTTAAGGCATATCCTCTTTCAATAAATAACCCTTCTAATCTTTCACCATATTGTGGCGTTCTTATTTCATTTGCATAAGTATAACTTACAGTAGAAATTTTATCTGAATATACAATTCCACCCTTCATAAAACTTACACCATCATAAAATTCTAGACTTCCATTATTAAATGGCTCCATGTCATAACCAAATAGTTCCGGTAAAATATTTTTATCAAAAACACCTTGGAATAACATATTATGAATTGAGAATACAGTTTTTATTCCTTTATAAAAATATTGATTTACATATTCTAACTTTAGTAATACTGGAATCATTCCAGTATGCCAGTCATTGCAATGTATTACATCAGGTTTCCAATTTATTTCCCTTATCATTTCTAAAACTGCTCTATCATAAAATGCAAATCTTTCACCATCATCATAATATCCATATTGTCCATCTCTATTAAAGTAGTACTCATTATCTATTAAGTAATAAGTAACATCATTTTCACAATACTCAAAAATTCCACAGTATTGATTTCTCCAACCAACTTTAACAGTAAACCACTTTACAAACTTTATTTTACTTTTAAGCTCTTCCTTTATATGCTTATATTTTGGAATTACAACTCTTACATCTACTCCTTTTTTAGATAATGATTTAGGTAAAGCTCCTAAAACATCACCTAAACCTCCAGACTTTATAAATGGATGTGCTTCTGAACCTACAAGTAATACTCTCATTATTCTTCCTCCTTTATACTATCACTTAATTTTAGAACTAATGTGGCCATTGGTGGCACCTTTATGTTTAAACTATATGGTTGATTATGATATGGCTTATTCTCTGCTACTAAAAGTCCCTCTATGATTTGTCCTGAACCTCCATATCTCATTTCATCGCTATTAAAAGCTTGCTCATAATCTTTTAAATATGGAACTCCAATTTTAAAATCATAATAAACAACAGGCGTAAAATTACTTATGAAAATTAATGTATCTTCTTCTTTTTTACCTCTTCTTAAAAATACTAAAATGCTTTGTTCATTATTATCTGCGTCTATCCATTGGAAACCATCAAAACTGTAATCTCTTTCCCACAAAGCTTTATTATCTTTATAAAAAGTATTTAATTCCTTAAAATAGTTTTTAGTATCTTTATGCATAGGATATTGATCAACAAGCTTCCATTCTAATTGCTCATATTCTCTCCATTCAATAAACTGACCAAATTCACTTCCCATGAACATTAATTTTTTACCTGGATGTCCCATCATATATGCAGAAAATAATCTTAAACCAGAAAACTTATTCCAATAATCTCCCCACATTTTATCTAGTAATGATTTTTTACCATGCACAACTTCATCATGAGAAATTGGTAAAATAAAGTTTTCTGAGTAGTTATACATCATTGAAAAAGTTAAATTATTATGATGATATTTTCTATAAATAGCATCTAATTCAATATATTTTAGGTTGTCATTCATCCATCCCATATTCCATTTAAAATTGAATCCTAATCCTCCATCCTCAATTGACTTACATACATTTGGCCATGAAGTTGATTCTTCTGCAACCATTAACGCATTTGGAAATTCAGCAAAAACTGCAGTATTTAAATCTTTTATAAATTGAATTCCTTCCAAATTTCCATTGCCACCATATTTATTCGGAATCCATCCCCCTGGCTCTCTACAATAATCTAAATAAAGCATATTTGATACTGCATCTACTCTTATTCCATCTAGGTGGAATTCTCTAAGCCAATATAAAGCATTTGAAATTAAAAAACTTTTTACCTCAGTTCTACCTAAATCAAAGTTATATGTTCCCCATCCCTTATTATCTGCTTTCCACTCTTCTTCATATTCATAGGTAGGAGAGCCATCAAATCTTATTAATCCGTGAGCATCCTTACAAAAATGTCCTGGAACCCAATCTAAAATTACACCAATATCATTTTTATGAAATTCATCTATTAACATTTTAAATTCTTCTATTGTTCCATATCTACTTGTTAATGAGTAATATCCAATACCTTGATAGCCCCAAGAAGCATCTAATGGATGTTCAACAAGTGGAAGTAATTCTACATAAGTATATCCCATTTCTTTAACGTAACTAGGCAATGTTTTACTTAACTCTGAATATGTTAAAAATTCACCATCATTTGTCTTCCAAGACCCTAAATGTACTTCGTAAATATTTACAGGACTTTCATATATGTTTATATTTTTTCTTTTTTTGATCCATCCTAAATCATTCCACTTATACTTTTCTTGTTTATAAGCGATAGATGCAGTATTCGGTCTTAATTCAGAATATATAGCATATGGATCTCCTTTATACTTTATCTCTCCATTAATGCCTTCAATAGCATATTTATATTTTTCTCCATGTTCAATTCCTTCAATAAAAATTGACCATATTCCTTCGTTGCTTACTTTAATCATTTTGTTTTCATTTCTCATTTCAAAATTTGAAAAATCACCAACTACTGTTATAGACTTTGCCTTCGGTGCCCATGTTGTAAATCTAACACCACTTTTCATTTTCTCAGTAACAAAATGAGCACCGAATATATTGTATGCTTCATAATTTTTACCCTCATGGAATAGATAGGTATTAAATTCTGTTAACACATTCTTGCTTATTTTTTTATTCCTACTACCAACTGATTTTGATTTATTTTTTTTCTCATCACTTTTTACAACCTTGTTATTCTCACTTTTTTTATTCTTTTTTTCTACCATTCTATTTCCTCCTTGAAAGTTCTCTTACTATGTTTATTCATAACAATTGAAAATTATTAATACTATCTTTTTTATTTTTGTTTCGGTACACTTGCAAGTATATAAAAAACAATGTATATTTTTTATAAATTGTAAATTTAAGGGAGGAATTGTAATGAGAGAATCATTAAATAAAAATTTAGCACAAATGCTTAAAGGTGGAGTAATAATGGATGTAACTAATGCACAGGAGGCAATTATTGCTGAAAAAGCAGGTGCATGTGCTGTTATGGCTTTAGAAAGAGTTCCATCAGATATAAGAAAAGAAGGTGGAGTTGCTAGAATGTCAGATCCAAAAATGATTAAGGAAATTCAAGATGCAGTTTCAATACCAGTAATGGCAAAAGTAAGAATTGGTCATTTTGTTGAAGCTGAAATATTGCAAGCATTAAAAATTGACTTTATTGATGAAAGTGAAGTTTTGACACCTGCTGATTATAAATATCATATAATTAAAAGTTCATTTGATGTTCCTTTTGTATGTGGAGCAACCAATATTGGAGAAGCACTTAGAAGAATTGGTGAAGGAGCCTCAATGATAAGAACAAAAGGTGAAGCTGGAACAGGTGATGTTGTTCAAGCTGTTACTCATATGAGAACAATGCTTGAAGATATCAGAAAAGTACAAGGTGCACCTGAAGAAGAATTAATGACTTTAGCAAAAGAATTCAATGCACCATATGAATTAATTAAATATGTTTGGAAAGAAGGTAAGTTACCAGTAGTAAATTTTGCAGCTGGTGGAATTGCAACTCCTGCTGATGCAGCTTTAATGATGAAATTAGGTAGTGATGGAGTATTTGTAGGTTCTGGAATATTTAAATCTGATAATCCAGAAAAAAGAGCACGTGCAATTGTATTAGCAACTACTTTTTATAATGATCCTATTAAACTTGCAGAAGTATCAGAAGATTTAGGAGAAGCAATGAGTGGAATAAATTCAAAGGAAGTGGCAACACAATATGCTGAAAGAGGATGGTAAATTAAGTATTGGAGTATTATCATTACAAGGTGGTGTAGAAGAACACATTAATCATATTTTATTAAGTGGAAATACTCCTATAGAGGTTAAAACAATAAATGATTTAGAAAAGATTGATGCAATAATACTTCCTGGTGGTGAAAGCACTACAATAGGAAAACTTTTAAAAATAACTAGATTATTAGAACCTTTAAGAAATAAAATTATAAATGGTCTTCCTACTTGGGGAACATGTGCTGGAATGATATTATTAGCTAAAAATATCTTAGGTGAAGATATTATACATCTTAATATTTTAGATATATCTGTTACAAGAAATGGTTTTGGATCTCAACTTGATAGTTTTAATTCATTTAAAATTATTGAAAATATAAGCTTTAATCCTATTGAATTGGTGTTTATCCGTGCTCCTTATATTAATGAAGTTGGAGAAAAGGTTATTCCATTATGTAGTATTGATAATAAAATTGTTGCTGCTCAATCTAATAATATTTTAGTTACATCATTTCATCCAGAATTAACCAGTGATTTAAATGTTTTAAATTATTTTATAAATAAATTTATAATAAAAAAAGACTATCATATTTGATAGTCTTTTTGACCTGGCAACGTCCTACTCTCCCACACGGTCTCCCATGCAGTACCATCGGCGCTGAAGAGCTTAACTTTCCTGTTCGGAATGGGAAGGAGTGTGACCTCTACGCCATCATCACCAGATTTGAGA
>JBOFQV010000139.1:0-3164 GCA_051650705.1 Clostridium sp. | reverse complement strand
TAGAAATACTTGGATGTGGTATGGTTCACCCACAAGTACTTAGAAACTGTGGAATTGACCCTGAAGTTTATAGTGGATTTGCTTTCGGATTTGGAGTAGACAGAATGGTTATGCTTAAGTTTGGTATTGATGATATCAGACAATTATACGAAAGTGATATGAGATTCTTAGATCAATTCTAAAAAGGAGGAAGAGGAAATGAAAGTACCATATAATTGGCTTAAAGATTATGTAGATGTAAATATAGATGCAAATGAACTTGGAGAGAGATTAAATCTTTCAGGTTCTGCTTTAGAAGGTGTTGAAATTCAAGGAGACACAATTCAAAAGGTTGTAACTTGCCAAATTACTGAAATAAAGAAGCACCCAGAGGCTGAAAGATTAAGTATTTGCCAAGTTGATATTGGAAGTGAAACTATTCAAATAGTTACAGCTGCTGATAACATGAAGGAAATGGATAAGGTTCCAGTTGCTCTTCACAAGTCAGTTTTAGCTGATGGAACTGAAATCAAGAAAGGGAAGCTTAGAGGGGAAGTATCAAATGGTATGTTCTGTTCTGAAGCTGAGCTTGGACTAAAGGGTGAGGATGAGGTAGATGGATTAATGATTTTACCTACAGATGCACCAGTTGGAATGTGTATTAAGGAATACTTAGGGTTAAATAAAGCTATATTAGACTTTGAAATAACTTCAAACAGACCTGATTGCTTAAGCATGGTTGGTATGGCTAGAGAAGCAGCTGCAACTTTAGGATTATCATACAAGATGCCAAATCTTAGCTATGAAGTTAAGTATAATGAAAACATTAATGATGTTTTAAAGGTAGATGTTAAGGATAGCTTATGCAGAAGATACATGGCTAGAGGAGTTAAGAATGTTAAGGTTATGCCTTCTCCAAAGTGGATGCAAGAAAAGCTTCTTGAAGCTGGTATAAGACCAATTTCAAACATTGTTGATATAACTAACTATGTAATGCTTGAAATTGGGGAGCCAATGCATGCCTTTGATGCTAGAGAAATTTCTTCAAACAACATAGTTGTTGAAAGAGCTAAAGAGGGTGAAAAGTTCACAACTTTAGATGAAATAGAAAGAGAATTAACTTCAGATGTTCTTTGCATTAAGAATGGAGAAGAAACAGTTGCTCTAGCTGGTATTATGGGAGGGTTAAATTCTGAAATTAAGAATGATACAACTTCTGTAATATTTGAATGTGCAAACTTTGATGGAACAAATATTAGAGTAAACTCAAAGAAATTAGGTCTTAGAACAGAAAGTTCTTCAAGATTTGAAAAGGACATAGATCCAAACCTAGCTGAGGTTGCAATGAACAGAGCTTGTGCCCTTGTTTGTGAATTAGGCTGTGGTGAAATTATGGAAGGTACTATTGATGTCTACAATGAAAAGAAGGAAGAGGGATATTTAGAGGTTGATTCAACATGGGTTAACAAATTCCTTGGAACTGAAATTTCTAAAGAAGAAATGAAGAAGTGCTTAGATGCTTTAGATTTAAAGACAGAAATCAAGGGTGATTTACTTTGCATAACTGTTCCAACGTTTAGAGTAGATGTGGCTATTAGAGAAGATATTGCTGAGGAAATAGTAAGAATTTATGGATACAACAATGTTCCAACAACTATTTTCAAGGTTTCAACAGAAAAAGAGCCAAAGAGCCAAAGAGAAATACTAAATGATAAGCTAACAGCTACATTACTTGGATGTGGATTAAACCAATCAATTAGCTACTCATTTGTATCTCCAAAGGTATTTGATAAAATAAAGGTAGCTGAAGATAGTACTTTAAGAGATGTGGTTAAAATTAAGAACCCACTAGGGGAAGATTATAGTGTTATGAGAACAACAACCCTTCCTTCAATGATGGAGTGTCTTGGAAGAAACTACTCAAGAAACAATGATTATGTAAGATTATTTGAAATAGGTAAGACTTACATTAAGAATGAGGATGAAGCTGTTCTTCCAACTGAAAATAACATTTTAACTGTTGGTATGTATGGAAAGGCTGATTACTTAGACCTTAAGGGAATAGTAGAAGAAATTCTTGAAATTCTTGGTATAAATAAGGTTAAGTATGAAAGAGAAGGAAACAATCCAAGCTACCATCCAGGAAAAACTGCAAGACTTTTAGTTAATAAGAAGGATGCAGGTGTGTTTGGGGAAATTCACCCAGATGTTGCTGATAACTATGGTGTTGATGTGGCTGTGTTTGTTTGTGAATTAAATCTTGATGTGATTTATGAAGCAGCTAATTTAGCTAGACAATATAAAGCTCTTCCAAAGTTCCCGGCTGTAACTAGAGATATTGCTCTTTTAGTTGAGGATGAATTATTAGTTCAAGAGATTGAAAGTACAATAAGACAAACTGGTGGAACTTTAGTTGAAAAGGTTGAGTTATTCGATATTTATAAGGGTGCTCAAATTCCTGAAGGTAAGAAGAGTGTTGCTTATGCTATTAGCTATAGAGATGCTCAAAAGACTTTAACTGATAAGGATGTTAGTAAGGTTCATGAAAGGATTCTTAAGGCTCTTCAATACAAAATTGGAGCAACTTTAAGAGACTAAGATTTTTATAATAAAAAGGTAAGAACTATGTTCTTACCTTTTTCAAATTAAGAGAACACTAGGTTAAAAACCTTTTGTTGTTTATTCCGTCTCATGAGCTCCAAGTCAACGTATTAATAGGGTAATCAAATCTTTAGTTTCAAAGTTTCTCAGTATCAGGTTTTGTGTTTTTAAAAATATCATAAGTTAAATCCTCAAATTAATTATTAAAAATATGAACTTCACCAAGTACTTCCACTTTATTATTTTCAATAATTATTCCGCCATTATTCGTGATGGCATAAACTTTATTTGCTTTCTCGTTTAACACTCTTTTTATGCATTCATTTTGAATATCTGTATTTTCATAGTGAACTTCAATATAAAAATCATTCTTTAAAAATCCAAGCCCATTGTAGTAATTAAAGTACTTATAATCATCATCAGGAGAAATGTAATAATTCTTAAATTGCATAACTGCTCCAGCGCTTGCACCTATGATTTTCTTGTCTTGCATAGATGGAAGGAGATTTTTTTCTAAAACTCGTTCCACTGCTTTGTCTGGTAGACCACCAGTTAATAATACAATGGTGCTTTGTATTATTTTA
>JBOFQV010000138.1:0-12631 GCA_051650705.1 Clostridium sp. | reverse complement strand
ATGCTGGTAATGAAGGAGTTGTGAAGCTTTTAAGGGAGTGCCCAAGTAAGGGGTTTGATGAAGCCTTAAAGGAGGTAACTGGAAAAGCACAGGAGGATTATTACTATGTTTATGAAAAGTATAACCATCCTTTTAACGAGGGGGATTCAAACTAAATGATGTTCTTTCACTATTTTAAAATGTAGTAATAAACATATTAAAACTCTTAAGAGTTTTTTTAATAATATATTCAGCATCGCTGAATTCTATGATTAAACAGAATAAACCCTCAATTTAGAGAGGAGACAGCAATAGGGATAAAAGTTTTTATGGCGTCGACTTGGAGCGCGCGACGGAGAAAGCAAGAAAAACTTTTATCCCAGCAGGCTCTCTAAATTAAGCTCACACTTTAAATCAAGGTTGAAGTGTACACTGAGTTTAATAGTTCTCCTGTTGAATCTGCATCATATAGCCAGAACATTAAGCCAAGAAGGTCATTTTCCTTAACATATGCCCCCTTATGCATAATTGATTCAGAGTCATCATAGCTGATAAATTCACTACCATTAAAAAGATATGGAGCTTTTGCTTCATCATCCCAGTATCTTGTGAATCCATTTTTATTAATGAAGTTCTCCTTTAAATCATCATAGTTTGATCCAAATCCACCAACTGTTTCTGCCATTTGAAGATGTCCATTATTAACATTAGGTACACCCTTCCAATGTCTTGAGTAGAAGGCTACTCCAAGGATTAACTTTTCTCTTGGAACTCCTGCATTCACAAACATTTTTACAGCTGTATCACAGCTTATTCTAAATAAATCCCCTGTAGATGTGTAAAGATTTGTGTGATGGCCAGTTAGAACTTGGAATCCTCCTCTTAAATCGTATGTCATTAACATAACATAGTCTAAGTATTTTGATACTTCTTCCATGTTTGTAGCATCAATATAGTATTGGTCTGCACCAGCTGCAATAGTTAGCATATAGTGTTTTCCATCTTCTTGTCCCTTTTTATCTAGAGCTTCTCTTAAATCTTTTAGAAGAAGCGTGAAGTTATTCTTATCTTCTTTAGAAGAATTAATTCCTGAAACAGAAATAGTTGGGTATTCCCAGTCTAAATCAAGTCCATCTAGGTTATGTTTAATCATGAAGTTTAAGGCTTCTTTTACAAAGAAAGCTCTACTTTCTACTGTTGAAGCAGCTTCTGAAAAGCCACCATTTCCCCATCCTCCAAGAGAAATTAAGCATTTTATGTTTGGATTGTATTCTCTTATTTTTTCAATTAGTGGGATGTTTTGAAGCTTTGTGTAAAGCTCACCCTTTTCATTTATTTTCCCAAAGGCAAGATTAAGGTGTGTAAGCTTTAAGGCTTCCTCCTTAGTGATTTTTTCAAGTCCCCCATCCCTAATATAAGCTATTGAATATTTTCTCATAATAACCTCCTAAAAGTTCTAATACAAATAAATTTTACCATAATTTAAATTGTTTACATAGGGGTATTTATAATTTAGCTAAATAAGTTATGATATTTAATTATGATACATCATTATAGTTGCAACAATGATAATGGAAATATATAATTAATTTAATAGATAGAAAATTTTACATAAATTAAGGAGTGAGTAATAATGGCAAGAGAATTAGTTAATACTAAAAATGCACCAGGAGCTATTGGACCATATTCACAAGGCGTTAAAGTAGGAAATATGGTATTTACTTCAGGACAAATTCCTGTTAACCCAGCAAATGGTGAGATTGTTAATGAAATAAAGGCTGCTACTAAACAAAGTTTAGAGAATGTTAAGGCTATTTTAGAGGAGGCTGGAACTTCTTTAGACAAGGTAGTTAAGTGTGTTATTTTCCTAAAGGATATGAATGATTTTGCAGCAGTTAATGAGGTTTATGGAGAGTATTTTGGAACTATTTTACCTGCAAGAAGCTGTGTACAAGTTGCTAAATTACCTTTAGATGTATTAGTTGAGATAGAAGCGATAGCAGAACTATAGGAGATAGTGGTCGCTAACGCTGAAAGGGGTGTTTGTGGTGAAGAAGACGAAAAGGACTATCTTTGATGCTGCCATAAAGGTTTTTTCTAAGTTTGGATATGTTGGTGCTACTATGGATCTTATTATGGCTGAGGGAAATGTAGCTAAGGGGACAATATATTATAATTTTAAGAATAAGGAGGATTTATTCCATTTTGTTATTAGAGAGGGAATAAATCTTATTAATGAAGAAATATATAATGAAACTAAGGACATTCAGGATCCTTATGAGAGAATGAAGGTTTCTAGTAAGGTTCAGCTTAAATATGTTTATGAAAATAAGGATTTATTTAAGGTTATTTTAAGTGAGATTTGGGGAACAGATGAGAGAAATTCTGTTCTTAGAGAAGAGGTTAAGGAGATGCTTGATAGAAGCTCTGAGCAATACAAGCTTGTCATTGATAAGGGATATATTGAGCAGGGGGATCCAATTTTCTTAAGTTACGCCTTTATTGGTATGTTGTTCTCAGCAGTTCTTTATGATTTGCTGCATGAGAATGAGTTTACCTATGAGGATTTGGCTGAAAAGTTTATGAGTTATCTTCAATACGGAATTAGAGTTAGAGAATAGCAAATGACCTAAGACGGAGGTATGGTGTCTTAGGTCATTTTTCTATATTATGCTTAAGAAAATATCTACTATTGTCGGATCAAATTGCTTTCCGGCATTTTTTAATAATTCCATCATAGCGTCCTTTTTGCTCATTCCTTTTTTATAGCATCTGTTATGTGTCATGGCATCATAGGAGTCCACAACTGTAACAATCCTTGCTATTAGAGGGATTTCCTCTCCCTTTAGTCCAAGTGGATAACCCTTTCCATCCCATCTTTCATGGTGGGTTAGTACAGCCCTTGAAATGTGGGTAAGCTCTGGAATTGACTGAGTTATTCTATAACCCTTATCAGAGTGAAGCTTCATTATTTCAAATTCTTCCTCTGTTAATTTTCCAGGCTTCTTTAGAATTTCTTCAGGTATTCCTATTTTGCCTATATCATGAAGATTACATACTAAGATAAGCTCATCTAACTCCCAGCTACTTAAGCCAAGAACTTGTCCAACTCTTAATGCATATTCCTTTAATCTTTCAGTATGTTGTTCTGTTTCCTCAGATTTTTCCATTAAGCTTCTAAGAAGAGAATCTATAACAGAACTTCTAAAGCTTTTGTTTTGAAGAAGCTTATGTCTATAAACCTTGTCTTCTGCTTCCTTAATTGCATCATCAATATTATCTTCAAGAGAAGTTAGGGTACTGCTTCCTAAGGAAATTGACATTGGAATATTTTCTGTTGGGTAGGCTTCACAACGCTTATAAATCTTCTCAATTAGCTTTTGAGCAGTATTTTCATCAGCATTTGGAAGTAAAATGATGATTTCATCTCCACCCCATCTAAAAACATAATCATTTTTCTTCACACATGATAATATTATATTAGACATTTTGGTTAGGAGTTGGTCTCCTTCAAGATGTCCTAGGGAATCATTTATTATTTTTAATCCATTAATATCTCCCATTACTATGCTAAGAGGAAGATATTTTTGTTTTGAAAAATGATTTACTCTATCAATAAAATAGGTTCTATTATAAAGACCTGTTAAATTGTCTGTGTAGCTTAATCTATAAAGCTCTTCTTCCATTTTTCTTCTATATCCAATATCTCTTGAAATAGCAACAACACCAGTAACTGTACCATCATCAGCAATGATAGGTGCCTTTATATTTTCTAAGTATAAATCCTGACCATTTTTTATAGGTACGGTGATGTGGGCTGTTTCTTTTTGCTTTGTTTCCATAACTCGTTTGTCTGATTCAATAAATTTCTTAGCAAGTTCTTTAGGATGAATAGCAAAATCAGTTTTGCCAATTAACTCTTCATTATGTGCGTAGAGAGTACTTTCTTTAAATGCTTTATTATAACCAGTATAGATACTATTTGTATCTTTATAGGAAATATAATCAGGTATATTATTAAAAATACTTTCTAAGAGTTCTTTTTGCCTCTTAAGGTTAATTTCTGATTCCTGCCCCCTTGTGACATCTATAAAAGAACCTAAAAGTCCAATTAATTCACCATTCATATAAAGTGGTTTTTCAAAATGTTGAAGAGTCCTTTTTTTATGCTTAACCATAAAAGTTTTTGCACTGTTTGATTCTAAGGTTAAGTTATCTCTATCCTTAAATTCATTGGCCATTTTTACACCAAATAAATTTTCAGATGTATTACCAATTACTATTTCTTTTCTCAGTTTTGAATCTTCACAAAAGTAGTGGTTTACATAAATGTACCTACCTTCTGTATCTGTTACCCATATGCTATATGGGAGTGAATCTAAAATAAGTGTAGCCAAGCTTTCTAGCATGTGTATTTTATTTCCTTCCTTTTGCGTGTAATTCAATTATACAATAAAAAGAAAGTAAAAATCTAGAAAAAAATAAAGGTTTAGGTCGTAAGAGAGGATTGTAATAAAAAAACTCCCTTTTTCGGGAGTTTTACTATTACAATTTAAGAAGGAAACTGCTATCTAATTAAAAGAATTATAAATTGCATTTATTCCTTTTTCGAAGTCATCATTTTCTATTCCAACTAAGATGTTGATTTCACTTGAGCCTTGGTCTATCATTCTAATGTTGATGTTAGCTTTTGATAAAGCAGTGAAGACTTTAGCTGCAACACCTTTATTTCTTGCCATTCCTGTTCCAACTGTTGCTATTAGTGCCATGTTTGGATGCACTTCTATTGAGTCTGGGTTACAGGATTTTTTAATTTCATCTACAATTGTTTGTGTTTTACCTTTTAGGAAGCAATCTGAAATTACAAAGCATACTGTATCTATTCCAGATGGCATATTTTCAAAGCTTACATTGTGGTTTTCTAGTATTGTTAATACTTTTCTACAGAAACCAAGCTCTGAGTTCATTAATGCTTTTTCTATTGAAATTACTGTGAAGTCTTTTCTCCCTGCAATTCCTGTAATAGCTCTAGCTTCTTCAGTATTCATTTCTTTAACAATAAATGTTCCTTTGTCCTGTGGTCTGTTTGTATTTTTTATATTTATTGGAATTCCAGCTTCTCTTACAGGGAATATTGAGTCCTCATGAAGAACTGATGCACCCATGTAGCTAAGCTCTCTTAATTCTCTATATGTGATTGTTTCAATTTGCTTTGCATTCTCAACAATTCTTGGGTCTGCCATTAGGAACCCTGAAACATCTGTCCAGTTTTCATATAGCTCTGCATTAATACTTGCTGCAACTAAAGACCCTGTTACATCTGATCCCCCTCTTGAGAAGGTTACTATATTTCCATTAACATCTGCCCCATAGAATCCTGGAATTACAGCTCTTTCTACATTTGAAAGGAGTGATTTTAGTTTCTCTTGAGTCTTGTCCATATCTAGGCTTCCACCATTATTAAAGACAATTACATCCTTTGCATCAATAAATTCATATCCAAGGTAGTCTGCTAAGATTAAGCCATTTAAATATTCTCCACGGCTTGCTGCATAATCCTTAGATGCCCCATTTTCAATATTTTCTTTAACTATTTTTAAGTGTTCTTCAATATTAATTTTTAAGTTAAGTTCTGATACTATCCCCATATATCTATCAAAAATTAGCTTAAATACATCATCAAATGGAATTGATGAATCAACGTGTGCTTGACAAAGATAAAGAAGGTCTGTGATTTTGTAGTCCTTACTATTTCTTTTACCTGGAGCAGAAGGTATTACAAATCTTCTGTTTGAATCCCCATGCACAATTTCTCTTACTTTTTGAAATTGATTGGCATCAGCAAGTGAGCTTCCACCAAACTTTGTTACAACTGTATTCATTTTTTATAGCCCCCCATATTTTAAATAAAATATTCTTCATATATATGTTTTATTAAAGTTATTACATTATTAATAAGCTTTTCTTTGGTCTAATAAAATAGCTTTTTATAATCACTTTCGAAAACATGTATATAGAAATTGAAAAATATATAAGCTTTTAATTTTGCTCTTTCTAAGGGTTGATTATCAATAAACTTTATATAGTCATGACAATTAAAATAGATGAAGAAACTTAATTAAAACTTATATAATATAATATCAAACAATGACATAATATTCAAATAAAATATAATATTTACAAAAAATCAATTTGAAAATGTTAACAATTATGATATTATAAAATGGTATATTTGGAAATTAAAAGAATAATTTCTGAAAAGTATAGGGCTAAATTTTAATATAATTAAATTGGGGAGGCATAAACATGGTTGTAGAAGTTAGTAGATACTTGAAAAGTATAAAGCCAACAATGAAAAAACTACTAGAAATTTTAAATGAGGACTTTAATTATGTTTCTATTTTAGGAACTGACAGCGAGGGAAAGAGATATGGTGTAGGTAGGACCATGACTGTTGTTGCTCCTTCAATGATGAATGAAAGAGGATTTGTGGTTAGAGTTCATAATGGAGTAAATTACTCTGAATATTCCTTTAATGAATTAAATGAAGAAAATATTTTAGAGGTGGCAAATGAGATTAAAAACAATCTAATAAATGCTGCAAGAACAATGGATGAGGGAAATAGAATTAAGGAATATGAGCTTTTAATAGAGGAAGAAATTTCAAAAAGTGAGTGCTTTGACATTGAGGAGCACCCTAAGATTGTGGGTGATGAAAAAATCATTTCAATGTTAACTGACTTAAGCAAAAGAGCCTTTGAACTTAGTGATGAAATGATAGAATGTAGAGCAAACTATGAGTTTTTACACATAAGCAAGATATTTTTATCCACAAAAAAGGAGCTTGAGCAGGGAATTGTGTGGAGCAATGCAGGGGTAATGTGTATGGCTTCTAGAAATGGAGTTAATAAATATAGCCATAAGGGTAAATCTGGAGCTATGGGAACGGAGATTTTTGAGGAGTTAAAGGGCGTTGTTGAAAAAGTGGTTCCTGCTACTATTGAGCTTCTTGAAAGTGAGCCAATGATTCCAGGAGAATATGATGTAATTTGTACACCAGAGGTTACTGGACTAATTGCCCATGAAGCATTTGGACATGGTGTTGAAATGGATATGGTATTAAAAAACAGAGCAAAATCAAGTGAATTCTTTGGGGAATATGTTGCATCACCACTTGTAACAATGATTGATGGAGCTGCATCAATAGCTCACACAGGTTCATATATGTTTGATGATGAGGGGCAAGCGGCTGGAGATACTGTTGTTATAGAAAAGGGAATATTAAAAGAGGGAATGAATGATGCATTAACAGCTATGGCACTTGGAAAGAATTTTACTGGTAATGGAAGAAGAGAAAGCTATGAAAGAAAGGCTTATACAAGAATGACAAACACCTTCTTTATGCCAGGAGAATCAACTGTTGAGGAAATGATGGAGTCTATTGAATATGGATTCCTAATTGATACAGGCATGAGTGGAATGGAGGACCCAAAAAACTGGGGAATTCAATGTATGCTTAATGTTGCTAGAGAAATTAAAAATGGAAAATTAACTGGTAAGGTTTATTCACCAATTATTTTAACTGGATATGTGCCAGACCTTTTAAAATCAATATCTATGGTTTCAAATGAGCTTTCATGTGAAGGTTCTGGATATTGTGGAAAAGGATATAAGGAGTGGGCAAAGGTTTCAGCTGGGGGACCACACATTAAATGCAAGGCAAGACTTGGATAATTGGGGGAGAAGATTATGATAAATGAGATTGTTAAAGCTTTAAAAGATAGTAATATAGATGAGTATTTAGTTAGGGAGGATAAGATTGAGTCCTCTGAGTTGTTCTTCATTAAGAAGGAACTTGATATGAACAGAAGAAAAAAGGTTAGAAAATATGAGGTTGTGGTTTATAAGAATTTTGAAAAGGATGGGGAAAAGTTTAAGGGTTCTGCAACTATAAATTTATACCCAACAATGAGCTATGAAGAACTTTGTGAGGGTGTTAAGGGAGCATATTTTGCAGCAGGTTTTGTGTGCAATAAGCATTATACACTTCCAAAGGGAGAGGTTGTACCTTTTGTTGAAGCCACATCAGATATTAAGGAAATGGGAGTGGACAAAGCTGCCTTAGAAATGGCTGAGGGATTATTTAAATATGATAATTTTGAAAAAGGCTTTGTGAATTCTGGAGAGATTTTTGCTATAAAGAAGAAAACAAGAATTGTTAACTCTGAGGGCATTGATGTTAGTTATGAAAGCTATGAAACTAATGGGGAGTATATAGCTGAATGGATTGAAAATGGTGATGTTGAGACTTATAGAGACTTTAAGTTTGGTGAGGCTTTAAAAGAGGAGCTTGGCAGAAGTGTTAAGGAAACTATTGAGATTACTGAGCAAAGAGATAAGGCTTGTGAGCTTCCTAAGAGTGGAAAATATACTTGTATTATTTCAGGGCCAGCTGTTGAGGAGTTTGCTTTTTACTATAAGGGAAAGAGTAATGCTGCAAATATTTATCAAAGATATTCAGATTTTAAGGTTGGAGAAAATGTACAAGGTGAAGGCGTTATTGGGGACAAGATTAATATGGACTTAATAGCTAAGGTTCCTTATAGTGAGGAGGGACTTTCTTTAAAGGATACTGTTCTTATTGAGGATGGAGTTTTAAAGACGCTTCATGGGGAAAGCAGATTTTCACAGTATTTAGAGGTGAATGCTGCACCAAACTTCCCATATGTTAAGATTCATGGAGGAAGCAAGTCCATTGATGATATGAAAAATGGTGACTATATTAATGTAGTTAATTTTTCAGGTTTCCAAGTGGATATGTTAACTGGTGATTTTGCTGGAGAAATTAGACTTGCTTTTGTTAAGGAAGGGGATAAGATTGTCCCTGTTACTGGAGGGTCTATTTCTGGTAGTCTTGTTAAGTGTCAAAAGGAAATGTATTTATCTAAGGAGATGCAATGCCTTGGAAGATGTGAGGTTCCTGCTTGCGTAGAAATGAAGGACGTTGTTGTTGCTGGTAGATAATATTTTTTAAAATAGGGCATACTAATTTATCATTTGAGAAGGGTGATGAGTTTGTATGTCCTATATTAATTTTAAGGAGGAATGTGAGAAGGGGAGGATTCAGCTTTCTAAAAGAATTGAAAATAATAAGTGGATTTTTGATAAGCAGAGGAGGGAAAGGGTTTCTTGGAGTGGGTATTCTTTTGATAGGGAGTGGAGTTATAGGGAGTTTGAGGGAAATGTTTTTGGTGGTGGTCATGTTAAGGGGGAAGATGAATTTAAGGAGATTTGTGATAGTGATATAGTTTGTACTATTTTTAGGGAGTGCAAGTTTTCTAATATTAAGTTTAGGAATTGTAGGTTTATTGGGTGTTATTTTTATGGGTGTGATTTTGAGGGTGGAGGTGCTTCCTTTGAGAATTGTATTTTTATTAAGGAGGAGAGTGAGGTTTTGCCTTCCTTAAATAGAAAGGATAATTTTTCTTGTACCTTTGAGGGGGGCAATATTTACGCTAGATTTTTTAATTGCTCTTTAAATTATGCTATCTTTAAAGGGTGTAAAATTCATAATACTAACTTTGAGCTTACTGATATGACAAGTGTTATAATTTTTGAATGTGATTTGAAGAGAGTTGTTTTTACGGATTGTGATATCTCTGGTATGAAGGTTATTGGTACATATATTGAGGATTTGGATTTTTGTGATAAGGACAAAACTAGAATAGATGAGAAAACCTTTATGGATAAGATAAGGGTAAGAAGAGGTACAAGGGATGAATATGAGGGGCTATATGAGGTTTATGAAATTATTGCTGATCAGTTTAAGGAGAATCAGTTGAATAATAATTTTGGGGAGTATTATTTTTTATGTAAGTGTGTTCAGAGAAAGACCTTGAAGCCTATCCCTAAGATGTTGTCCTATATTAATTTTTTTACTTCTGGATATGGGGAAAGACCTAGCTATGCTGTACTCTGTTCACTTTTTATTATTCTTGTTTTTGCATTTGTGTATCTTTTTACTGGTATTGATATTGAGGGAGAGATTATTAGGTATTCTTTGTTTAATTTCAATGTGGAATTGGGAAGTTTTTTAAAGCATTTTAATGAAACTTTAAATTTGAGTGTTGGGATGTTTGCGGCTGTTGGGGTGAATGTTTCACAGCCTACTGAGGTGGGGTATATGCTGGCTAATATTGAGATGATTATTGGAGTAATTATGATGGGAATTGGAATAGGAGCCTTGGTTAAAAAGCTTGTTAGATAGATGTTATAAAGAAGGATAGTGGTAGCAAGTAAAGCAAACCACTATCCTTTATATAGCAACATTTTATTTAACTGTTTCATATATTGCATTTAATAGGCTCTTATCCTTATCAGTTGAGTCTTGGGTAATTTCCCAAATCATAACTCCTGCACAGTTGTCCTTTGCCCATTTGGTTTTCTTTTTAATTGTATCAATACCATTATAGTGAGCTTCTTTTCCATCTATCATGGCTTTATCCTTTTTGTAGGCATTTGGGTCTGCTTTTAGTATTTCTTCATAGGTTGCCCAGCTTGGTCTTCCATAGAATGGCACACCTAAAACTACTTTGTTTTTTGGTAGCTTTCTATTTTTTAGCCAATAGTTTGCTGAAGCTAGGGCAAAATCATAGGAGGAATGTCTATCTCCATCACCACCATCATATGCCATAACATTTATCCAGTCTACACAAGCAAGTGCCTCATCTGTGTGTCCTGCGGCATCCCATAAAACATTTCCTTCTGCATTAACTCCAGCTAAAACTGCTGATGTTAAAAGCTTCTTTCTTTCAGTTAATCCTTTTCTTAAATGCTTTAGTAAAGATGCATATTGAGTTTTTGAAACACCATCTGTTCTTGGATGTTCCCAGTCCATGTCCACACCGTCAAAGCCATAGTCATCAACCATTTTTAATATGGAATCTGCAAGTTTTTTGCATTTTTCCTCTGTGTTTGTTGCCTCTACAAAGGCCATTTCTAGTGGAGTTCCTTTATATTCCCATCCACCAACTGCAATTAAAACTTTTACGTTGTTTTTGTGGGCATTTTTAATTATTCTTTTTGCTAGGTCTGGGTTGTCTAGTGGCTTTATTGTCCCATCCTTTTCAGGTATTGCAAAGGAATAATTAATATGTGTTAATTTGTTGTATTGGATTGTATTTTCCTTGTCTGGCTTCCATTCTGGGAAGTAGCCAACTACCCTGAAATCTTGTCCAGCAATTGAAGGAGAGTTGTCTTGTATGCTTTCTTCTGGCTTCTTGTCTGCTGGCTCTTTATTTGTATCATCTCCAATAAGTTGCCAAGCTCCAAAGTCTCCAGTTTTGTCTGGGGCATCGCCTTTTGTCCACCATTTTGCTTCGTATACCTTTCCATTTAAAACAACTTTATCACCTTTGTTATAGGTGGCAGTGGCATCCCAAGCATTGTAGCTTGAGGTTGCTGTATTTTCTGTTTGGGAATTTTCTTCTTGTGTATCATCCTTTGTGATTTCTTCTTGTGATGAAGTGTTTTTTGAAAATAACTTGTCTTTTGCTATAATTGCTCCTGATGATAGCAGTATGAATGCTAGTATTATTGCAATTACTTTAAGGATTTTCCTGTCTTTTGGATGCATTGTAAAAATCTCCCTTTTGTGTGATAACATAATTATAAAACAAGGGAAGAAAAGAGGCAAGGTTCATTCAAGTTTTCTTCTAGTGTGATGCTTTTAACATAAGTGAACACAAGGAATTTAGAAGGGGCGCAGGAGTTATTTTACTGCTTAGTACAAGTAGCTTATTATATAAACCTGGTATGATGATTCTTTTTCCCTTCATAAATTTAGGAAATGCCTTTGAAATTACTTTTTCACTATCCATTACTCCAATTTTAAATAACAACGTATTTTCTATATTTGCTTTTTTAGCAAACTCTGTTTTGGTTGCTCCTGGGCATAGTGTAGAAACATGAACACCAGTCCCTTTAAGCTCATGATTTATTGCATTGGAGAAGGAGAGGATGTAGGCTTTAGTTGCTGAGTACACACTGTCATATGGAGAAGATATATATGAACCAGTAGAACCAACATTAAGTATTTTCCCCTCTCCTGCTTTAACCATTTTCATGGATAGGAGTTTTGTAAATTCAGTAATAAAAAGTATGTGAAGATTAATCATATTCCTCTCAAGGGAAAGGTCTGTAGTTTGAAAGCTTCCAGAAACATTAAATCCAGCATTGTTAATTAGTATATCAACCTTTAGATTTTCATTTTCTAAGGTTTCTATAAGTCTTTTTGCAGCGTTTATATCCTCTAAATTTTCTTGAATAATGTGAACCTTTGATCCCAAGGCTTCAAGTTCTTTCTTTTGGATTTGTAATTTGCGTAAGTTTCTAGAAACTAAAATTAGAGAATATCCTTCCTTTGAGAATTTTTTACTCCATTCATAACCCATTCCACTTGTACTTCCAGTTATTAAAACATTACCCTTCATTTTTAAACTCCTCCCATTCTTTTTTATAATCACCACAGTTTAAAGAAATATTTTTGTTAACAGCCATATCATAATACTCAAGCTTTTTGTTTATATGCTTTAAGCAGGTTTCCATGGTTTTAATTCTGTTATTTACAAAGCTTTGGTAGGAGTACATTATT
>JBOFQV010000137.1:0-4062 GCA_051650705.1 Clostridium sp. | reverse complement strand
ACTACAACAAGAAAACCAATAGATCCTACAAAGGAAGAGGTTGAAGAAAATCCAAGAAGTAGAAGTGCAAAGCTTAGAGTTTTTGAAAGAAATTAAAAAGTTGTTATAAAAGTGTAGGGATGTGAATAAATTGTTAGAGAAGAAGTATAATTACATAAATGGGAATATAGTTGAGAAGCCATTAAGAAGAGAAGAGACTTTTGAGGAACGTAGAAAAAGAGAGCAAAGTGAGAGAGCTAAAAGAGAGAAAAGAAAAAAACTTAAAAAGAAACAAGTAAAAGAAAGAATGGCAATAGTTCAGGTTGCTAGTGTGTTTCTTATATTAGGTGTAGTAACAATAATGAGAGATGGTCAAGTTTATAATATGCAAAGAGATCTTTCAAAAATGGGTTCAGAGATGAAGGTGTTAAGTGCAGAGGGTGAAGCGCTTAAGGTATCTCTTTTAAAGGGTGCATCACTTGAAAGTATAGAAAAAGATGCAACAAATAAGCTTGGTATGGTAACTGCAACGAAAAATGATGTTATTTTTATGGATACGTCAGAAGATTTTTTAGGTGAACTAAAAGCTAAAGAGGTTGAAATGGAACAAATTAATAGTGAAAAAGGATTTTTCTCTAAAATCTTTGGAATGTTTAATTAGTTTACTTATTATACCTTAATGTATATTAGAATTTAAGGAGGAGGGGGGCTATTTAGTTTTTAACTAAAGGTCGTCCTCTTTATAATGAATTTAACTGCTTAGAAAAAGTACTGGTCGGAGGCGTTAGAGTGAAGAAAAGAAATTATAAAGATTATGGGATAATGAGAAGCAGGATGACGATAGTAGTAATAGGAATAACAATTCTATTTATGCTTTTGTCGCTTAGATTATCATACATAATGATTGTTAAGAGAGATGATTATGCAGCAAGAGCAGAAGAACAATGGACAAGTGAAGTTAAAATTGATGCCAGAAGAGGGAAGATACTAGATAGAAATGGAAAAGAACTTGCGGTATCTGCAAATGTATATAGAGTTGACTTCGATTTAAATTCAATTAGGAAATATGTTAAAAATAATGCAGATAACGGAAAAGAAAATTCTAGCATGGAGGAAATAGCTCCAAAAATTGCATCAGCAACAGGAATGAAAAACGAGGATGTATTAAAAAAGCTAAATACAAAATTGCCAAGCGGAAAAGATGCAGGGTCAGCAACTTTAGTAAGAAGAGTTGAAAAGGATATTGCAGATAAGGTTAAAGAACTTAAAATAAGTGGAGTTATTGTTTCTCCAGATACAAAGAGATATTATCCAAATGATAACTTCTTAGCTCAGGTTTTAGGAGTTACAAACATTGATGGTAAGGGATTAACAGGGGTAGAGTATCAATATGATAAGTATCTTTCAGGAATACCTGGAATGAAGATTGCAGAGTATGATAGACAAGGAAATGATTTACCATATACAATCTCAAAGTATACAAAGCCAGTTGATGGTAAGGATATTGTGTTAACAATAGATGAGCAAATACAATATTTTGCTGAAAAAGCAGCAAGCCAAGCATTAATTGACAATAAGGCAAAGGCAGTTTCAGTTACTGTAATGGATCCTAAAACAGGTGAAATATTAGCAATGTCAAACAAGCCAGATTTTAATCCAAATTCTCCATATGAAGGAGCAGAAGCTTTTGATGGAGCTACAGAAGGTGAAAAGCTTCAAAAGATGTGGAGAAATAGATTTGTTAATGACACCTTTGAGCCAGGGTCAATATTTAAGATAATTACATCTGTTGCAGCAATGGAAGAGGGGTTAGTAAAGGATACAGATACATTTAATTGTACAGGTTCTAAGGTAGTTGGAGGAAGAAATATTCACTGTTGGAAAACATCAGGACATGGAACATTAACCTTCCCAGAAATTATACAAAATTCATGTAACGTTGGATTTATGGAACTTGGAGAAAGAATTGGAAAAGATAAATTATATGAATATATAAAGAAATTTGGATTTGGAACAATTTCAGGGGTAGATCTTCCAGGAGAAGCTAAGGGGATTATTAAAAAGCCTGAAAATATAACATCAACAGATTTAGCAACAATTTCATTCGGTCAAACTAATACTGTTAACTCAATTCAGTTTATGGCAGCTTTAAATGCTATAGCAAATGGTGGTGAATTAATTCAACCTCATGTAATGAAAGAAGTTACACATACTGATGACAGTGGTACAAGAGTTGTTGATGAAAAATTCAATCCTAATAAGAGTACAGTTGCTAGTGCTGATATAACAGCAGAGCTAAGACAACATATGGAAAGGGTTGTTATTGCAGGTTCAGCAAAAAATGCATTTATTGAAGGGTATCACATAGCTGGGAAAACAGGTACAGCTCAAAAGGTTGAAAATGGAGTATATCAAAAAGGGAAATATATTTCATCATTTGTTGGTATGGCACCAGTTGATGACCCTAAGGTTACAGTTATGATTACAATTGATGAACCTAGTGCAGGAGATTACTATGCAGGGGTTGTAACAAGCCCTATAGCTAAAATGCTATTTAATGATATATTTAACTATATGGAAAGCTCATTCTCATCAGAAAATGCAAGCTCAATTAAGAGAGATGTAGTTATTCCAGAAATCAGAGGATTAAAGGTTGAGGATGCTAAGAAGAAATTAAAAGAACTTCATTTAGATGTAAATATTGAAGGTTCTGGTGATACAGTTGTGGATATAAAGCCATATCCTGGATATACTGTAAAAGAGGGAGCAAAAATAAATATTTACACTGATCAAAATGGGTCATATAATAGAAATGTTATTATGCCAGATGTAAGAGGATTCTCTAAGGATTCAGCAAATGCAATGCTTACAAATCTTGGTATACAAGTGACCTTTGATGGAAAAGGATCAGTAACAGAACAGAGCATACCACCAGGAGAATTAATAAGTAAGGGGACAGCTGTTAAATTATCCTTAAATAGTGATTATAAAGATGACTATACAGGTAATTAAGCTACTTACTGAATGATAAAAAGAAGGCATGTGGGGGTTCTACATGCCTTTTATATTCTTTATAAATTTGTTAAATATTAGTGGGATTATAAAATAAATAATATTATTTCAAAATAAAGAATACAAAATATAAGATATTACAATTTTAAGGAGATGCTTTTATGAAACTAACTGAAGTTTTAAAGGGTTTAGATTATAAGGTAATAAAAGGTACAGAAGAATTACAAGTAAATAAAATTGCTTATGATAGTAGAAAGGTTTCAGAAAATGATATTTTTGTGTGTATCAAGGGATATGCAACAGATGGGCATAAATATATTAAATCTTCAATAGAAAAGGGAGCAAAGGTTATTGTTCTTCAAGATGAGGTTAATGTAGAAGAAGATGTAACTGTTATTAAGATTGATGATACAAGAAAAGCATTAGCAATAATGGGAAGTAACTTTTATAATAAACCCTCAAATAAAATGAAGGTAATTGGGGTTACAGGAACAAATGGAAAAACAACAACAGCCTTTATGATAAAAGAAATATTAGAAGAAGCAGGGAAAAAAGTTGGACTAATTGGTACAATTGCAAATTATATTTGTGGAAAGAAATTAGAAACAGAAAGAACTACTCCAGAATCTTTAGAATTACAAGCGCTGTTTAATGACATGGTAAATGAAGGTGTTGAATACTGTGTAATGGAAGTAAGCTCGCATTCACTAGATTTAGATAGAGTGTATGGAATAGAATTTGAAGTGGGGATTTTCTCTAACTTAACAAGAGACCATTTAGATTTTCATAAGACTTTTGAAAATTATTTTAATGCAAAATATAAACTTTTTGAAAGAAGTAGAATAAATATTATAAATGTTGACGATAATTATGGAAAAGAAATAGTTAATCGTCTTGGAGAAAATAAGAAGATAATTACTTATTCAGAGAAGGAAGAAAGTAACTATAAACCATACAATGTAAAGTTTGGATCAAGAGAAATATTATTTGATTTAAACTTAAGTAGGGAAGAGAACTTTAAAATATCAATACCAGGAGCATATAACCTTTATAATGGTCTTTCAGCAATAC
>JBOFQV010000136.1:0-2277 GCA_051650705.1 Clostridium sp. | reverse complement strand
ATCAGTAGGATCTACATTTGGAACTTTAGGAAATAGAAATTTTATGGGGACTTAAATTTTGATATTTTTAACTCTAAGTATGGCATCATATATTTATGTTGGTGGTATATTAAAATTTATAGTAAGCAATATTTCCTTTGCAGCATTATTAGCTACATTAACAAGAAGTTGTTGGGTTGGTTTTGGTGTAATGACTATATTGGGCGGAATCAGTATTTTAAAAAGAAAAAATTGCATTAAAAGAGCATTAATTATATTAGGTTCTTTTTTAATAATTTTTGTAGCAATTAATGTTACAAGTAATGAGAGGGTATCATCAAGAACAGAAAGTCTAAAAAATGAGATTGTTAACAAAGAAGAACGTTCAGGTTCTGGAAGACTTGATATATGGAATATGATAGGAAAAGTAATAAAAAATCATCCTATTATAGGGGTTGGTCCAGAAAATTTAAATAATGCACTTAGAGAAGAGACTCCTAATGAACTAAAAAAATGGGAGGAAGCAACAAGTACAACTATTGATAGAGCACATAATGAATACCTTCAAATAGCTGTAAATAGTGGAATACCATCATTGATAATTTATTTAATTATGATTATGTTAATATTGAAAAATATTTACTTAAATATAAAAGATGATAGATATAAAATAATAGGGCTTATGATAATCGGATATTTAGTACAAGCATTCTTCAATATAAGTGTGGTAGGAGTAGCACCATTGTTTTGGATTTTATTAGGGCTATCAACCAATAAGGAAGAAGTAGAAAAAATAAGCTTAAGCTAGAAAATCAAAGTAATAGTAAAATAATTTAATTTAATGGGTAATAAATTGCTATAAAAAGGCAATAATATTAAAGATTCTGTTTGAATAATATTACGAATAGATATAAAATAAAAATATATTAGCACTCTGTGATAGTGAGTGCCAACAATAAATATTAAGGAGGGGTTTTCATGAATATAAGACCACTAGGAGAAAGAGTTGTAATTAAGAAGTTAGAAGCAGAAGAAAAAACAAAAAGCGGAATAGTATTAACAGGTACAGCAAAAGAAAAACCACAAGAAGCTGAAGTGGTAGCAGTAGGACCAGGTGCCTTAGTAGAAGGAAAAAGAATTCCAATGGAAGTAAAGGTTGGAGATAAGGTTCTATACTCAAAATATGCTGGAACAGAAGTGAAAGTAGAAGGACAAGAATATACAATATTAAAGCAAGATGACATATTAGCAGTAGTGGAATAAGGAGGGATTTTTCATGGCAAAAATGTTAAAGTTCGGAGAAGAAGCAAGAAGAAGCATGCAAGTTGGAGTAGATAAGCTTGCTGATACAGTAAAAGTAACACTTGGACCAAAGGGAAGAAATGTTGTTTTAGATAAGAAATTTGGTGCACCACTAATAACAAATGATGGTGTTTCAATAGCAAGAGAAATAGAATTAGAAGATCCATATGAAAATATGGGAGCACAGCTTGTAAAAGAAGTTGCTACAAAAACAAATGATGTAGCAGGAGATGGAACAACAACAGCAACACTTTTAGCACAAGCAATAATTAGAGAAGGATTAAAGAATGTTACAGCAGGAGCAAATCCAATGCTAATTAGAAATGGTATAAGAAAAGCAGTTGAAAAAGCTGTAGAAGAAATTTTAAGCATTTCAAAGCCGGTAGCAGGAAAAGAAGACATTGCAAGAGTTGCTGCAATTTCATCAGCAGATGAGGAAATTGGAAAGCTTATTGCAGATGCTATGGAAAAGGTGGGAAATGAAGGAGTTATTACTGTAGAAGAATCAAAATCTATGGGAACAGAGCTTGATGTTGTTGAAGGTATGCAATTTGATAGAGGATATGTTTCTGCATACATGGTAACTGACACAGATAAAATGGAAGCTGTTTTAGATAATCCATACATCTTAATAACAGATAAGAAGATTTCTAACATACAAGAAATATTACCAGTACTTGAGCAAATTGTTCAAGGTGGAAGAAAGTTATTAATCATAGCAGAAGATATTGAAGGAGAAGCAATGGCTACATTAGTAGTTAATAAATTAAGAGGAACATTCACATGTGTTGCTGTTAAGGCTCCTGGATTTGGTGATAGAAGAAAAGAAATGCTTCAAGATATCGCTATATTAACTGGAGGAGAAGTGGTTTCAGAAGAATTAGGAAGAGATATTAGAGAAACTACATTAAACATGTTAGGGCAAGCGGAAAGTGTTAAGATAACAAAAGACCATACTGTAATTGTAAATGGTAAGGGAGAAGTTTCAGATATAAA
>JBOFQV010000135.1:0-4180 GCA_051650705.1 Clostridium sp. | reverse complement strand
TAGGAAACTCTAAATAATCATCAGGATTCTCTAAAAAGTCCTTAGCTTGTATAACCATTTCCCTTTTCCATTCTTCTAATATATTTATATCTTCCTTAGCCTTAACAAACTCCAAATCCTCTTCACTAATTACAACCATACATCCATCTTTTTTGCTGTAATAGCTTTTTGTTTCCTCTGTATCTAATTCATTTACTTCTAAAATATCATATAAACTAATTTTCTCATCCATAAAATGCACCTCTATAAACTTTAGTTAATTTATTGATTATAACATAATTATTTGTCATATAGAAGTCAGTAAAACTAAAGAGCTGCTTTGCAGCAGCTCCTAAAGTTTGTTATTTTTATTATTTAACTTATAATAAAGTCTTCTCTCTCTTTCACTCATCCTATTTTCATATCTTATTTCCTTTATCTTTACCAAATAAAAAATTATTTGTCTCAAAATAATAGGAATATTAATAACAGAAATAATGCAAACAGTATTAACAACACTCCATTCATCAAAAAGAGTTTGGCTTATGAATGAAAGTCCTCCCTCAAGTACAACAGTTCCAACAAGTCCAACCCAGCATATGGTTTCTAAAAATATTTCAAACTGTTCTTCTCTTAAAGCCTTTGATTTTGGATCAATTTCCTCAACCACTTTTTCTCTTTTAATAAAGGCTTTTATTCTCCCAATTATTTTTGAAGGAGATATTAATTGAACAATCAAAAATACCATTATCCCTAAAAGAAGAAATTGAAGGAAGTATGAATTTAAATAGGTTTCTATGGTGTAGCTACTTGGATATTTAGTAAATTGTATGCTGTTAAAGGCTATACTTATAAATAGAATTATTGTCCAATATACAAGCCTACTTGCCACCTTGTGCATTCCTGATTTCATTTTGTGTTGAAATATGAACATTAAGGCGCCAACAGCCAAAATTATTGCCTCTATTTTTAAAATCATATAATCTCCCCTCCCTCAATATAACCATCACCTAGACCTTGAACTCTCTCCATATATGCCTTATTTTTTGTTAATGTGCTTATTTTATCATTTGCCCAGAATATAAATTTGGTTCTTAGTACAAGGTAGTTTTCACTTCCCTCTTCTCCCTCAATAACATCTTCTCTCTTTATTATTGCTCCAAAATTAAGCTGACAAAGAGTTGCTATAAATACTTCATACTCCTTTAATTCCTTTATTGACGCCCACATAGAATATCCATTCCCTACTTCTTCAGTAATTAAGGAGAACTTTGCTATGAATTTCTCAAGTCTAATTCTTGTAATGTCCACAAGTTCCTCCTCTGAGCATCTAAGTCCTGGCTCTAATATTGAAAGAAGTAAAACCTCCTCCATTGCCTCTTCTGACTTTCCAATAACATCAGCATTTTTCCTTGCAAATAGTGGTGTCTTTCTTTTTCCATTTGTGAGAGCAAAAATTAATGATAATCCATCAACCAATATTGCAAAGGCTAAACAGAACCAAGCCATTTGTCTAGCTTCATTGTCCAAAATAAGATTTGTTACAGGAAGCACATACAGATTATGAATTAAATATTTATCATCATTAATATCAATATTTTCATTTCCAATGTTATTTAAAAGATAAGCTGCATTCTTAATTTCAACCTGCATTTTTGAATAAAGAAGCATACCATCATCCTCTGATAATGAGCTTTCCCCAATATCAGTTCCATAGCTTTCCTTATAAACCTCTCCTTCTAAGAAGGTTAAATCCTTCATTATTTTATCCTTCTTTTCATTTATAACAACAAATTGATTTAAGTTCTTTTGGAATGCTTCTCCCTCATCCTTATTACCCATTTGCATACTTAAGGAGTTTAAGCTTGATAATAGTGTTGTGAAATCATCACTTTTTCCTGAAGAATTTATTATAAAGCCTTGGCAATATGTTTGTATTGCAGAAATTTTATCAATTATTGATATGTCCTTAGGCTCTTGTGTTATTAAAAGATATCCTTCATTTACCACCTTTTCTATTTGAGTTTTTAAGGTTTCATCATTAATACTTTCCTTATTAAACTCGTCTAAGGTTTTTCCTCCAAGAATTGCCTTAACCTCATTTTCATAAAGAGAGTTTTTAAGGTCTGAATCCTGCTTATTAGCCTCATTTACCATGGAACCAATTGCAGCATTATACTTTGCCATGTCACTATAATATCTTGAAGTATCTCCATTATAATCATTAATGTTTGGTTTCTTTATTCCCCCTGTTTGGGCACTAATAGTTCCTGATTTAACCTTTATTCCATCTATCTTTTTTTGAAGTTCTTTATTTTTTTCAATCTTCTTTGTAAGCTCTGTGTGCTTTGAAGAAATTGTGTTTGTTAAATTAAATACACCTTCCTTCATGGAGTTTCTAAACTCTTCTCTTTGAATGTTGTACTTATCTGTAAGATTCTCATAAATTTGATTATATCTTTCCTCTAAATAATTAATTGGTGAATTAATATAATTATAAATACCTATATATGAAAAATAAGTTGAACAAAGGGTTGCAAGAGTTAATACAACCACAAGCCACTTTTTAAAGTTTGCTCTTAAGCTATTACTAACATAAAAAACAATTAGCTGTATTGCAAAAGCAAATAAAAAGGGCGCACTAATTCCAAGAGGAAGCTTTATTCCCCCAAAATACACCTTACTTCCTTTAAAGGTTGTAGCAAGGGAAACTAGTTGCAAAAATACTGTTACAAGTAATATTACCTTTACTAAGTTTCTTTCGTTAAATAATGCAAAGACATCCTCTCCATCTTTTGATGTAACCATGGATTTATAGAAGTTTTGTTCTCTTTTTATTTGCTGCTTTGCATATTCCTTCTTCATTTTATTTCTTGCTTTATTTTTAATATCCATTTAGTCCTCCTTAAATCATTTTCCATTTCTTTACAATTATATCACAAGAAACTAAGTAATTTATTGAGAAGTTTTTAAAGAAATCTTACAGTTTTCTTAAGATTATCAAAAGAAAAAGAATGGAACATCAAATTTGACGTTCCATTCTTGATTTTTTTATATATGTTTTTGTACAAATCCTGCTATTATTTCTGCACTTTGAATAGTTTTTCATAAATTATTTTAATTACTTCCTCATCTTTTATGTCTAATTCATAAGTAGAAAATTCAACAAATTGATTTGATGAAACCATTATATACATATGGCCATGCTCATTTTTATAAACCTTATAATCCTCATACATAGATGTGTCTAACTCATAGTATTCTACATCCCATTCATAATTTTTCTTAAATTCCTTTGATGAATAATAATCACTTACCCAAGAGTAATTCCCCTTAAACACATCATAATGAATTACTACATCACCATTTTCCTCACTATAATAATTATATGAAGCTAAAACACTTTCCTTATAAGTATTCATTCTAACTTCTCCCCCCTCATAACCAAAGTCACTTAAGCTTAAAAGTACTTTAGATGAGTTATTTAGTGATTCATCATTATGAAGTGGAGATGAAAATATTGAATTCACTATTCCAAGATAAAATATAATTAAGGTTACTACTAAAGTCCCAATATTAATGGCTCTCTTTTTTCCCTTACTATAATTACATTTTGATACCTTCTTCATAACCAAGTAATTTATAACACAATAAAGAATAGTTAGTATTACTACAATACTTATATACGCTTCTTGACTAATCATTAAAAATACTATTATCCCAATTGAAATTATTATATCAACAAGCTCTACAGTTCTTTTTACTTTAACTGTTTTATAATGAGGATATTCTACCTCTCCACTTGTAGCTATTGCCTTTTTTCCTTTAATGAAGTATACCAGAAAGTAAATAAAATTAATTATACTAATACTTAAATACACAAAGCTAATAACCACTGCCATTAAAGAAAAATTTGAGGAGAATGTGTATGGATTTACATGCCATACTATATTAATCATTTGAGTAAAGAATATCATTAAGGCTGTAATTAAATATAATGATATGTACTTTAATGATGCCTTCATTATTGTTTTAAATTTTATGCTTTCATCTGTATGAATTGGAGTTCTTTCTTCTTCACTCTTTAAAGAGCTAAATACTTGAAACTTCTCCCACTGACAAATATAGTCCCATCCTGCTGCTGTACAATATTCTCTGTAGTTTAAAGCATCATCACTATTCACACCATCAAAGAATGAAA
>JBOFQV010000134.1:0-46645 GCA_051650705.1 Clostridium sp. | reverse complement strand
TTGTAAAATTCAATATGGACAGTTCGTAAGCCTCCTGTCTCAAAACAAAACTAAGGCACCTTTTTAATACGGTACTATCATATTCTTTTTGAATATGGTGTATATTTGTTATGCAAAATAGACTTTATTTATAAAGGGGCTGCTGAGGTACAAAGCAGCTCTTTTTTTATTCCTTATTATCCTACTTTTACAAAAAGGAGGAACCCTTAATGGATTTAGAACGTTATAGCGAAGTTAAAAATAAAAACCAAAGAGAAATAGTTTTACTTAAAGGAGCTCCTTGCAAATGGGGAAGATGTAAGTTCTGTGACTACATTCTAGATAATAGCGAGGATACTCAATCAAACATCAAAATCAATAATGAAATTCTAAATAATATTACAGGTAAGTACGGTGTACTTGAAGTTATTAATTCTGGTAGTGTTTTTGAATTACCACAAGAAACTCTAGCTAGAATAAAGGAAATAGTTAAAGAAAAGAACATAAAAAAGCTTTTCTTTGAAGCTCATTGGATATATAGGAATAGATTAAAGGAAATTGAAGATTATTTTGGAGTACCAATTATATTTAAGCTTGGTTTAGAAACCTTTGATGATCACTTTAGAAATGATGTTTTAAACAAAGGCATTTATTTTAAAGAGCCTCAAGAGGTTGCAAACTTTTATCCTTCTATCTGCTTAATGGTTGGAATTGAAGGACAAACAAAAGAAAGCATAAAGAGAGATATTGAGCTTTTATTAGCTCACTTTAAAAAAGGTTGCGTTAATATTTGGATTGAGAATTCTACTGGCTTTAAAAGAGATGATGAACTTGTTAAATGGTTTAGAGAAAACTATTATCATCTTGATAAGAACCCTGACATTGAAATTTTATGGAATAATACCGATTTCGGAGTTGGAGGAGTTGAATCTTAATGTCAAGAAAATCAAGTTTAATTAAGAAAGTTGGAGTTGCTGGTCTTGTAAAAATAGCCTTAGTTGCTACTATTTATATTGTAACAACTGTGAGTTTTGGTGAGCTTTCATATGGCCCAATACAAGCAAGACCTTCTGAAATTTTAAATTTCCTAGCATTTATTGATCCAATGTATATTCCAGGTTTAGTGCTTGGATGTGCTATTTCTAATCTTTATAGTTTTGGAATTATTGATGTTTTTGTAGGAAGTCTTGCTACATTTCTTTCTACTTATATGATGTATAAAACTAAGAATATGCTTGTTGCTTCTTTATGGCCTGTCCTAAACTGTGTGTTTGTTGCAGCAGAGCTTTATTTCTTATTTGGACAACCATTTTTATTCAATATGGCTACTATAGGAGCTGGTGAATTCTTTATAATGACTATTGTTGGTTACCCAATCTTTAGAGTTTTATTTAAGAATAAGGCTTTTGTTCAAGCGATTAAAATTGGTAAAGATAATAGTATTTTAAATGAAAAATTAGATGTAATTTAATAAGCAGGCTGCTTATTTATGATACTATTTACTGGTGTATTATTTTTATTCTTTAAAATCTAGTGATACCAGTTTCTTAAGCAACTAGAATTGTATATTAGTAGAGAGTAAAACATATTACCAATATGTTTTGCTCTCTACTTTTTTATTATCTTCATTTCTTATTGTGCGAAGATACATTACCATGTATTTCTTATGTATATTATATAACCCAATATGGTATAATTTTAAAGTAATATTTTGAAATCCGTAGAAGGATGGCTACGGAGGTTTTGAACATTTTATCTCCCTAGGACTATTGATGATATTTCATCGTAGTTAGGGGGTGGTATTGGATATGTTTGATACTTTTATAAAGTGTATAGCTACTATTTATGTTATTAGATTAGTTCTAAATCATAATCTTTTTATACATCATTTAAAAATTAAGATTAAATTTCTTGGTCTTGATATAGAAGTTAAAAGCAAAGAAAAAAGTGCCCCATCCCACAAAGATTAGCACTTTTTCTTAATTAATTATCTTAATTTCATCCAATAGCCCTAAAACAAAATAAATGTTCTAAGGATTGCTTAGTGCTACCAACACTAAGCTTTTCTTATTTATATTATATCAAAATTTCACAAAAAATAAACATATAAAATTAATATCTATTTTAATAGTTAAATTATTTCATCCAATCATTAATATTTTTTTATAAACTATTTATTATCTGCTTCAAACTTTTTCATAAAGTCTACTAAAGCTTGAACACCTTCTATTGGCATTGCATTGTAGATACTTGCTCTCATACCTCCAACACTTCTGTGTCCTTTAATATTTTCTAGCCCTGCTGCCTTAGCTTCTTTTATGAATTTTGCATCTAATTCATCATTTCCTGTTACAAATGGTACATTCATTAATGAACGGTCTTCCTTAACTACTGTTCCACTAAACATTTCACTTTGATCTAGGAAATCATAAAGTACTTTTGCCTTTGCTTCATTTATTTCCTTCATAGCTTGTAATCCACCAAGTTTTTTGATATGTTTAAATACTTTTCCACAAATGTAGATTCCGTATGTTGGTGGAGTATTGTATAATGAGTCATTATCTGCATGAATTTTGTATTGTAGCATTGTTGGTGTGCCCTCAAGCACCTCATCTGTTATTAAGTCTTCACGAATAATAACAATTGTTGTACCTGCTGGTCCTATATTTTTTTGAGCCCCTGCAAAAATCACACCATATTGTGTTACATCAACTGGTTCTGATAGTATGTCTGATGACATATCAGCAACTAAAATCTTCCCCTTTGTATCTGGTAAGTTGTTAAACTTAGTTCCATAGATAGTGTTGTTGTGACAGATATAAACGTAATCTGCATCTTCACTAATTTCTAGGTTTGTTAGGTCTGGAATATATGAGAAAGTTTTATCTGCTGATGAAGCAATAATATTTACCTTTCCATATTTCTTCCCTTCTTGTGCTGCTTTTTTTGCCCATTGCCCTGTTACAAGGTAATCTGCAACTTTGTTTTTCATTAAGTTCATTGGAATCATTGCAAATTGTGTTGAGCCCCCACCTTGTACAAATAACACCTTGTAGTTATCTGGAATATTCATTAAATCTCTTAAGTCTTGCTCTGCTTCTTTAATAATTGTTTCAAAAGCCTTTGAGCGGTGACTCATTTCCATTACTGACATTCCACTGTCCTTGTACTCTAACATTTCTTGTGCTGCTTCTTTTAAAACCTCTTCAGGTAAAACAGCTGGTCCTGCTGAAAAATTAAAAATTCTTGACATAATCATGCCCCCCAATTTTATTTGTTATGGTAACATATTTTACCACATATTTGATAATATTGGAATACACTTTTCTACATTTGTGTTGAAATTCAAAATACATTCATAAGTTTACTAAAATTATAAATATAGCCTCGTTTGAACTTCTTTCATAATTGAATTAGCTCTATTACACTTACTAAAATATTAAACTATTTCTTAATGGCTCCTCCAAAGAATCATCCATATTTTTAATAGTTACAACCTCACCAAAATTATTTGTGTAAATATCTATCTTCATATCAAACACCTTTTTACGCCTATGAAATGGTCCTTGTTTTGTTTCTATAGATTGTACACTACTTTGCTTTATGATTGTTGTCATTTTTAATATACTTCCTGAACTACCAACAATGGTTTTTTCATCAAACCCTAAAGAAGTATTTTTGTAGTTTATATACCCCAAAAAGCTATTTATTAAAATCACCACTCCAACAATAATAATCTTTTTAAGCATATAATCATGCCAAACTATCATAAATATTGGTGCTATAACTGTTAAAGGAATTAAATTTCTTTTTATAATAAATCTACTTAATGCTCTTTTAGGTGGCTTTGAAATAACTTTTACACCAACAAGTTCTGGCAATAACAAGCTTATTGTTTCATCCATAAACTTCTTATTTGCTATTGGATAAAGTATTGCCTTCTCATTTTGCTCATCTCCATATCCAATTGTTACTGCCTCTAAATTATACACTCCAATCAGTTGTTGAAGCATTCCTTGCTTGTATCTTAACGCATGAATTTTTTCTATTGGAATAGAATATTCCTTTGTTGTTAATGCACCATAGCTTATCTTTATATTTTTCCCATCTGAACTTAATGTAAAATTATAAAGTCTTAATGTTTCAACCACTAAGAAAATTAATGAAATTAATATATATGAAAATATAAACATAACCACTATTCCTAAAAGAATATTAGTTAAATTTTGAGTAAAGATAAAATCAACATCTATAGAGTTTAAGGCATCATCAATCATCTTTGTTTCTAATATCTCATCAATTTGTTGTACAAACTGAGTTACAACAAAGAATGCCCCAATTGCCCATAATAATTTTCCTTTTGTTACTGCATATAATGCAAGCTCTTTAAAGGTTATTGTTCTTTTTATTATTTCTTCTCTTTCTTTAACTTCTGGTACTTCTTCACCCTCTAAACCTTCTATTTCCTCACTTTTACTACTTAATATAATCCTTTTTAATTCTATTGCATCTAAACTACTTATATTAATTTTAATCTCTTGTCCATCTTCTGTAGCTCCACTATCTATTTTAACTGTGCAAACTTTAAATATCTTATCTATAATAGTTTTTCTTATATCTACTGTATTTATTTTATTAAAAGGTACTTCTATTTTCTTTTTAAATATAATTCCCTTTTTATAAACTAATTCATCACCATCTATATAAAACTTAATTGTTAACCAGCTTAAAATTGATACAATTACTGATAAAACAAGAAGAGCTAGTATTACAAATATTCCTCCCTCATTAATATTAAAGAAAGCTACTATTATTAGGAAAAACATTTCAGAAATTAGCTTTGAGATTCTTCCAAATAAAAAGGTCCAATGATTACGTGTAGGCTCTTTAAACATTTTGTTCCACCTTCTCTTGCACCTTATTTTTTAGATATCCACTAATTTCTTCTGCTCTTTGTATATCTATATTAGGAATTTGATGATTCCCTCCTGCTGTGCATATTGTTATTGTTGCAAGATTTAGTAATCTATTTATTGGCCCTTGATTTACCTGTATGTGTTGCACTCTAATTATAGGAATTATTACTCTCCTCACAAAAAATATGCCTTCTGTAAATTCTATTTTATCCTTTGTTATTAAATAGCTCCATTGCTTATATTCAAATGCTGGATAAACAAAGGTGTTTAATAGAAGTAATACAAGTATTATTCCAATTCCTATATCTATGAATATTCCATTTTTATTTAGAAAATCTTGTGGAACATTTCTTGATATTATTACTCTAATTACAATTAAAATTGTAGCAATTATTCCTGTTACTATTGCTCTTGAAATTAACCATGATTTTTTTGATTTCTTATTGAGCTTTTCAAATTCCATTATTTATTTCCCCCTGAAAGAATTGTTGATTTGATTATATTAAATATATTAGACCACTTCAACAATTCTTACACCTTATTATGGAAACTTTAAGAATTCTCCTCAATTCCTTTCAAAAACCTTTCAATTACAGGCATGGTTTGATTTAAAAACTGACTAAATGATACTATTACTTCACCTTTTATTGCTGTTTTTAAAGCTCTTTCTATTGCATCTTCTTCTTTTAGATGTATCTCAATATTCTCTTTTGAAAACCCACTATTCATCAATCCCTTATATAAAAGCTCTGATGTTTCTCCTAAAGTTCTTCCTCTCTTATCTTCATGCTCCTTTATAATAACCCTATCACAGTATTTTGAGGCTATTTCTCCAAGCTCTATTATGTATTTATCTTTTCTATCTCCTGCTGCAGTTATTAAGCCAGTTAATTTTGTATGTGGCATTGATTTAGCTATCTCAAAAACCTCATAAAAAGCCTCTGAATTGTGCCCATAATCTATAATCATTTTAAAATCCTTAAAGTCTAATATATTTTGTCTTCCCTTATTTGTTTTCATATCACACTTTAATGATTTTATTGCTTCCATAATTTTTGATACATTTGGATAAAAAGTTTTTATTGCTGCTATGGCTGCCATTATGTTTCTAACATTACTTTTTGACATTCCAAAGTGAGCAAATTCTAGTTCACTAAGCTTTACTAATTCAATCTCATTTCCCAAGTAATTATTTATTAATAAACCATTTCTTGTGTAAAAGGCTTCTCCCCCTAGCTTTATGTGTTCATTTATTAATTCATTTTTTTCATTTTCAAATAATACTAATTTATCCTTTGGTGAAAATAAACTATAAATTTCATTTTGAGCTTTAATTATCATTACTCCATCTGGTGATAAACCCTCTTTTATAAGTGATTTTATTTTACCAAGCTCCTCAATTGAGTTTATTCCTTCCATGCCCATATGATCCTCTGAAAGAGAGGTTATAATTCCTGCTTTTGCATTTTTAAAACCAAGTCCCTTTTTTATAATTCCACCTCTTGCTGTTTCCAAAACTGCTGCATTAACCTCTTTGTTCTTTAAAACCTCTAATGCACTATAATATCCTGTTGTATCTCCAAGCTTTATATTTTTATCCCCAATATATATGCCTCCAGTTGAAGATAATCCACATTTATATCCAAGTATCCCTAGAGTATTGTGGATTAATCTTGATGTTGTAGTTTTCCCATTGGTTCCTGTAATTGATATGATTGGAATGTTTCCATTATTTTTTAGATTTTTAGTTCCTTCCTCATTTTCAAATACATCAATTGAATTTGAACCATATCCTATTTGAAGGCAGTTATTTTCTTTTAGTATAAATGGAGTATTATTTTTACAAAGACTTTTTCTCAAACAATAGCTCCAATCTTTATTCAATAGTTCTTTTGATATTTTTAAAATCTCATCTTCTGAAATTTCTTCTTTTAATGCTTTTATAATATAGGAACTTATCTCTTCTCTATCATAGGATAATAAAACATAATCCTTTTCTATTTTTTGAGTAGTTCCTTCTATTTTTAATTCCTTACATATTTGCTCATACTTTTTGATTATACTTTCTAAGTTTTCTCCTTTTATATAAATAACGTTTGGTATTCCTGTTGTATTTTTTTCTGCTAATACTCTGACTTTTTCAATTGCCATTTATACCACGCTTCTTCCTCATGAAAGTTATTTTGTAGGCAATATTATATTTTTCCACTTTTTAGATTTTTATACTCTGAAATTTACTAAATTTTTCTTATAGCTTTTCATAAAAAAAAATCCACTTAAGTTTTAATAACTTTAGCGGAAATTTGTATATAAATTAGGGGTTTTCGATATTAACTTTTTTCCTTACTGTTATTATATTAGATTACATTTGTATTTGGTCTAATAATGCCTTTGCATTAAAAATTCCTAATATAACAGTATTCATAACAATTAAAACTTTTTTCATATATCAATCTCTCCTTCAGAAAATAGCTTATCCAATTGGTTTGCTTTTATCCATAAATATTTTATTTCTTCATCTCTTAACCTTATGTCTAAATTATAAAACCGCATTCTTAATTAATTCTTATGGAGAATCTTAATAAATTCTTATCATACGCTTACAAAATTGTAAGACAAGTTGACCAAAAGAAAAAGAGGACTCAAATTGAGTCCTCTTTTTCTTATCCTATTGTTTTGTGTCCTATATTGTTAATCCTATTGAAGAGTAACCTAAAATTCATATATGAAGCTATTTTAATAATGCAATTAATAATAAAGTAATCTTTTCATATTAAAATTAATAAACTTCATTAAAAAAGCCTTTCCATCTTAAAGAAAGGTTTTCAAGTAAATTAAACACCGTGCACCTTGCTTCGACAGTGGCTAATAAGCGTTACCTATGTAGTTAGCTCAGGCCAGATTGATCCACGGCACATGGAAGAAACCACTTATCGCTGCTTTCTTCCGAACCTGACGAGGTTCATGGGCTTCCATTGCGTGGGACCCAACCATCAACACCACTTGCATAGGGCAGACCTTACACACCAAAGCCTCTACAAGGAATTCGATCCTGCTATAGCGGATTGCAGGTTACAGGGCACCGCTGACTCCCCATCTAGCACGGCATATGGCGGAGAGAAGGGGATTTGAACCCCTGATAGAGTTGCCCCTATACACGCTTTCCAGGCGTGCTCCTTCGGCCACTCGGACATCTCTCCATGTAAGTTATATATATTTATTAATTTAAAATTTTATGCATTTATAAACCAATAAATTTACATTAAATTGTGTATTTAGTTTTAACACTTTCTCATTCTAACACAAATATTAAGGTAGTTCAATAGAAAAGATTTACTTGTACTAATGAACTACCCTCATATTCCAAATTAAACTTATCTAAGAGAATCAAACCAAGCTTCAATGTATTCATATACCTCTGCTCTGTTGATTTCATTTAGAAGTTCATGTCTTCCCTCTTCATAAAGCTTTAGAGTAGTATTTTCTATTCCAAGCTCCTTATATTGCTCGTATAATCTCTTTACAGACTCTCCATTCTTTCCAACAGGATCCTTATCACCTGAAATTACAAGAATGTCTATATCCTTTCTAATGCCATTTAATCTTTCCTTTTTATATAATCCACTCAATCCATTAAATAAATTGTAATAGAAATTTATTGATGGCACAAAAGCACAAAACTCATCTTCACTATATAGTTTAACTTGCTCCTCATCTCTTGATAACCAATCAAACTTTGTTTTTGGAGAATCAACATTCTTGTTATATCCTCCAAAAGCAAGTTTATCAATAAACCTTGCCTTCTTTCTATCATCAAAAATCATTTTTTGTAATGAAGCTACAAGTTTTCCTGCTTTTACATCTATTCCATCTTGTTTTGCAGAACCAGAAAAAATAATTCCATCAATCTCATTAGAATATCTAATTAAATATTCTTGAGCAATAAATGAACCAAAGCTATGACCTAGTATATACAAAGGAGTATTTTTATATTCATTCTTAATAAAATCACTAATTTCTTTTTCATCCTTAACAATTCTATTAAAACCATCATCACCTAAATATCCTAAATTATCCCTTCCTGCAGTCTTTCCATGCCCTCTATGGTCATCTGCAACCACAATATATCCATTCATATTTAAAAATTTGGCAAAATCATCATATCTACCTATGTGCTCAACCATTCCATGAAATATTTGAATGATTCCAACAGGCTCTTGTACATCTTCCCATATGTTTATATATATTTTATCTCCATTTGAAGCCTCAAAAAACATTTCTCTTTTTTTACTCATATTAATTTCTCCTAATCATTAGATTACTTTTTCTTATGTTTAATAGCTTTTACTATTAATAGTATACCAATTACAATTAATACTAAGCTAATTATTTGAGCAATTCTAAGTCCAAAAAACATTAAGCTATCTGTTCTTAATCCTTCAATAAAGAATCTTCCAACAGAATATAATGCCATATAACTTCCTAGAACTATTCCATTTTGTCCTTCCTTTTTCTTATATAAAATTACTAATAAGATTGCACAAACAACAAAATTCCATATTGATTCATATAAAAAGGTTGGATGATAATATTGCCCATTAATAAACATTCCATCTTGAATAAATTTAGGGAACTTGCTTATAAATTCCTGTGAAACCACATCACCATGAGCCTCACTATTCATGAAATTACCCCATCTTCCAACTCCTTGAGCTAAAATTATAGCTGGTGCAACTAAATCTAAATATTCAAGTAAATTAAGCTTTTTAATTCTTGTAAAAATATATACAGCAATAAATGCTCCAATTAATCCACCATGTATAGCAAGTCCACCATTTCTTATTAAGAATATTTCATTTAAATGCTTACCATAATGTTCCCATTCAAATATTACATAATAAGCTCTAGCACCAATCAAAGCGCATGGAAAGGCAATTAAAAATCCATCAATTATTGTATCAAAGTTTAAATTTTTCTTCTTGGCGTTAATGTACGTAAGTGCAAATGCTAAAATCACACCTAGTGCAATTAAGACACCATACCATCTTACTTCAAAGCCACCAATTTCAAATGCTATTGGATTATTCATCTTATGTTTCTCCTCTCAAATTATTTTTAATATATAGTATATCACAATTATTCTTAGAATAAGTTAACTTTGTGTTACATGTAAAAAATTAAGATTAGCTATAAAAAAAGAAACCTGACAATTACTCAAGTTTCTTTTAAATATATAAATTTGAAAGGGGTTCTCAAATTATTTTGCTGCACCTTCTAAAGCCTTATTAACAGCTTCTAAAACACCCTTTGATGAGTTTGTTGCACCTGCAACAGTATCAACACCTTCTGTTCCTTGCTTTTCAACTATTGCAGGAACCATGTTGTCTTTTACTCCATCAATTAAAGTTTTTGTTTCATTGTGCTCTAAAATCTTAACATCTGAAATCTTTCCTTTTGCAACTGAAACCTCAACCTTTATTACTCCTGAAGTTCCTTGTCCTTCTCCTGTATATGTACCGTCAGCGTATTTTCCACTTCCACCACATCCAACTAATATTCCTGCTGTTAAAACAACTGTTGCCATTAATGATACTATCTTCTTCATATTTAAATCTCCTAACTTTCTCAAAATTATGGAGCTGTTTTGAAACAGCTCCTATTTAACTACTTAATGTATGATACTGCGTTCTTTCCTGCTGTTCTTCCGAATACAACTATATCAGCTAAAGCATTTCCACCAAGTCTGTTACCACCGTGAACTCCACCAGTAACTTCTCCTGCTGCAAATAATCCTGGAATAGTGTTTCCATCCTTATTTAAAACTTCAGCATTATTGTTAATTTTGATTCCACCCATTGTGTGGTGAACTGCTGGTGTTACAGGAATTGCATATAACTTTCCTTCATTTAATTGTCTTGGAAGGTCATCTCTATTAAATTCTGCATCATTTTTAGCTGCAACTGAAGCATTGTAATTCTTAACTGTTTCAGCCATTGTAGCCTTATCAACACCTAATTTTTCAGCTAATTCTTCAACTGAATCTGCTTCTGTAACTAATCCCATGTTGAAGTACTCTTCTGTAGCCTTTAAGCTCTTTCTTAATCCTTCATCAAAGAATAAATATGCTACCTTATCTTTTTGTCCTAATATTGCCTTAGAAACAACGTCTCTAGTTAATAATTCGTTTGTAAATCTCTTACCATCTTTATTTATAAGAATTGCTCCATTTCCTCTAACAGCTTCTGTTACCATAACAGCCTTATCTGGTACAACTGTTGGGTGAGTTTGAATTTCTTCCATATCAACAAAATCTGCTCCAGCCTTTTCAGCTAAAGTTAATCCATCACCAGTAGCTCCAGTGTGGTTAGTTGTTGCAAATCCTTGTAAATCTTCTTTGTACTTAACAACCATTTCTTGATTTGCTGAGAATCCACCACCTGCAATAACAACTGCCTTTGCATTTATTGTGTATTCTTTTCCTTCTTTGTTTGTTGCCTTAACTCCTGAAACTTTTCCATCTTTATCTAAAACTATTTCCTTAGCTTCATTCCATAATCTTAAATCAACATTTTCTTTTTCTGCTGCAACTTTTAAAGTGTCAACAACGTGAGCACCAACTGCTGCTCCTCCTGTTGGTCTGTGAGTTCTGTAGTTTGTTGAACCTGCCATCTTACCAACATCACTTAAATCTCCACCAAGTTCAGTTAACCATGCAACTGCATCCTTAGCTTCATTTGCTAACTTTTCAACTAATTCTGGGTTATTTTTGTTGTATCCACCCTTCATAGCATCATCTATCATTGTTTGAATTGAGTCTTGAATTTCTTTTGCATTTTGTTGTTCAGTTTCTGCTGCATTTAATCCACCAGTAGCTCTGTTTGTGTTTCCACCAACCATTGGCATCTTTTCAAGAACAACTACATTTTCTGCTCCATCTTGCTTAGCTTGTACAGCTGCTGATAAACCAGCTCCACCTGCTCCAATTACAACTATATCTGCTGCTTCTTTCTTACCACCACATCCAACTAATGATAATGTTGGAACCATGATAGCGGCTGCAAGTACCATTGATAATACTCTTTTTTTCATTCGTATTTCCCCCTTGTAATATAGGTAAAATCTTATTTACCCCGTCTTTACCCTTAGTATATTTCCAAGTAGAGTTTTGTTCAATATTATGGTCTTTTATTTCTTTTTGGTCATTTTGGTCATAAAAAAATTATCTTTATGTTACAAAACTCAAAGTCAATGCACCATAAAGATAATTCTATTAATCTATTAGCTATTCATATAATAAAAGTTTGTTGGTCTTCCTATTTTCCCATATTCCTGTATTATTTCAACCTTACCCTCTTCACTCATCTTTTCTAAATACCTTCTTACAGTAACTCTTGAAAGTCCAATACCATCTGCAATTTCCTCTGCTGTCTTCTTCTCGCCCTTAACTTCTGTAAGATAATTTATTATTATATTGTAGGTTTTTGCACTAACTCCTTTTTGGTAAGTACATTCACTAGATTTATTTTCTTTTTTCCCTTTTATCTTTAAAATATGCTCATCAATACCCTCTTGATTTAGCTGTTCATTACTTTCAAAGGCTACCACTCTATCCTTATAATTTAATAGTGCCTCCTCAAATCTTGAAAACTTAAATGGCTTTATTAAATAATCTACTGCACCATACTTAAAAGCCTCATTTACAGAATTCTTAGTGTTCTCTGCTGTAATTAAAATAGTATCAACACTTATCTTTTCACTTCTTATCCACTTTAATAACTCAATTCCATTTCCATCAGGTAAGAATACATCTAAAAGCACCAAATCAACCTCAACTGCCTTTAATACCTGCTTTGCATTACTTATATTTTCAGCAAAACTCACCACCTCAAAGCCTGATACTTTACCTAAAAACTTTGCATTAATGTCTCTTACCATTGGATCATCTTCCACTATTATTACCCTAATCATTTGTCCACCTCATATTAAATAGTTACTTCCCAAGTTGTTATAGAATCGCTAGTTAACTTTATCTCCCCATGACATTCAGATACTATTCTTGTAACATTATATAGTCCAAAACCTCTGTTATCTCCCTTTGTGCTATATCCCATTCCAAAAATTTTATTTCTTAACTCATCATCTATTGTTCTACCATTGTTTTTAACAACTATTTTAATTTTGTCATCCTGCGTTATCTTTAAGTTTATCCACCCATCTTGTCTATTTCTTAGCTCTTCAATCGAATTTTCTAGTAAATTCCCCACAATTGTCAATATTTCTTGGGAAATTAAATAAGATGGTATATTGTTTAAATAACTTTCATCATCTAACTCAAACTTTATTTTTGCCTCATCAGCCTTATTGTACTTTGCAAATATTAATCCTTGAAGACCAGGCTCTTTGATTTGCTTTAAAATCTCAGTTAAAAATCCTCTATTGCTACTTGTCTTAAAAATGTAGTCCAGCGCCTCATCATACTCTTCTAGTTGAATAAGCCCTGCTAATGTGTGAAGCTTATTCATAAACTCATGGTTTTGTGCTCTTAAAGTCCAAGTAAGTTCCTTTACTCCAGTTAGCTCCTCTGCCATATTGTGAACTACAGTTAAATCCTGAAAGCTTGTTATTGCCCCAAGAGTTTCCCCGTTTTCTCCAATTAAAGTATAGAAGTTTGCCATTATTATTGCATCATTTTTAAGCCTAATTTCTTCATTTACAATTCTTCCACGTCTATATATTGATTCTAATAATTCCTTTATTATTTTCTCATCTATTTCACTTTCATTTTTTATTTCAAGAATTTCTTTTGCTCTACTGTTAATAAGTGATACATCACCTTTTCTATCAACTGCTATAAGTCCCTCATTCATATTATTTATTATGCTTTCCTTTTCCCTTAAAAGCACTGCTATTTCCTCTGGTTCAAGTCCAAATATGGCCTTCTTAATGTTATTTGCCAGCAGCTTTGAACTAATTATTGTAATAATCATTGCCAAAACAAATACCGGAATCAAGGCGATTAAATATCCTCTTACTTCCTCTTGTAAGTCTCCCTTATAAACACCAACACAAACAGCTCCAACTCTTATTCCATCCTTATATACAGGCTCAAAAGCTCTAATTGTATCTCCTAAATGTCCTCTACCTTCAGAAACATATCTCTCTCCATGCCATATTGCTTGGTAATGATCTCCCCCTAAAAATTTTCTCCCTATATTTTGAGGAAGTGGATGTGAATATCTTACCCCTTCCATGTCCATTACAGTTATAAAATACACCGTTGTTTTAAGCCTTATTTTCTCAACATAATTTTGTATTGTTAATGAATCCTTATTCCCTATGGCAAGCTCATCTTGTATTATTGGAGTATTTGCAACAACTGTTGCTATGTCCTGTATTTTTGAGTTTAAGCTTTCTCTTACTCTACTATCTAAAACACTCATGGACATCAGAATTATTACCATCAACACCAATATAAGAACTCCCATTGTTAGTGAAGTTATCTTTCGTTTTAATGTCATTTTTATCATCTTTAGTTACTCTCTTTTCTTCTCTTTTCAAAAAAACTAGTTAATATTTTTTTGCATTCCTCATCATATTCCCAAACCACATCAACAAAGCTGTTCAATCTTGAATCATCAATTAAATTTATGATTGTCCCACAGGCTCCCATATCCTTGTTATATGTTCCTATGTATAGCTTTGAAATTCTGCTTTGAGTAATTGCTGATGCACACATTGGGCATGGCTCAAGTGTTACATACATTTCAGCTCCATTTAATCTCCAATCTCCAAGCTCCTCACAAGCCTTTTTTATTGCTAATATTTCTGCATGAGCTGTTGGATCTTTTTCTCCTTCTTTTTCATTATGAGCTACAGCTAATATTTTTCCATCCTTAACTATTACAGCTCCAACTGGAATTTCTCCTTTTTCCATAGCTTTCAATGCCTCTTCTATTGCCAAACTCATGTAGTCCATTATTTCACCCCACTATTATAAGGGTATTAAAAACTAATTTAATACCCCCACATTTTAAGTAAATATTCTTACTTTCATTATTCTATTTTTTTCAATTTCTTCAACCACAAATCTTACTTTGTGAATTGAAACCTCTTCCCCTTGTTCTGGAATTCTTCCTAACGCTCCAATTACAAGACCACCAACAGAGTCAAACTCCTCTGATTCCATTATAACCCCAATAGAATCACTAATGTCTTCTAATCTAGCACTTCCATCAACAATATATTCATCCTCTTTTACAACTTCTATTGCACTAGATTCATCATCATACTCATCTTCAATTTCACCAACAATTTCTTCAACTAGGTCTTCCATTGTAACAATACCAACAGTTCCACCATATTCATCAAGTACTATTGCCATGTGATTTCTATCTTTTTTCATCTCATTGAAAAGCTCAGTTATCTTTTTAAATTCAAATGTATAAAAGGCTTCTCTCATATATTTTGTAACATCAAAGTCTTCTTTATCTTCATATGCCATTATAAGATCTTTTACATTTAAAATTCCCACAACATCATCTATTGTTTGATCATAAACTGGAATTCTTGAAAATTGTTCAAGCTTTATTACCTTTATTATATCCTCATAGCTGTCTGTTACATCCACAGCAACCACATCAACTCTTTGAACCATTACGTCCTTTACTTGAAGGTCTGCAAAGTCAAACACATTGAATATCATTTCTTTTTCAACGTCTTCTAAAACTCCCTCTTCTTCACTAACACCAACCATGGTTTTTAGTTCTTCTTCTGTAATGAATGGTTCACTTGCATTTGGGTCTGCTCCAAATAATCTTATAAATATTGATGATATTGATGTAAAAATAAAAATAAATGGTTTAAATATAAAAACTGCAAGTTTTATTGGCTTACTTACAATTAAAGATACTTTTTCTGATTTTTGCTTTGCTATTGTTTTTGGAGTTATTTCTCCAAATATTAAAACTAAAACTGTCATTATTGCTGTTGCTACAGCTACTCCTGCATCACTACCATTAAAGAATTTTACTGCTAATGATGTTGCTAGTGCTGATGCACCTATGTTAACTATATTATTTCCTATTAATATTGCTCCCAATAATTTGTTTGGATCTTCTGTTAGTTTTTCTACTAATTTTGCTCCCTTTACTCCCTCTTCAACCATATGTCTTATTCTTATTTTACTTAATGCCATTAATGCTGTTTCTGACATTGAGAAAAATCCTGATAGAATAAGTAATACTATTAATAGTATTATTTGCACCGTATAGCTACCGTCCAAAATTTAATCACTCTCCTAAATTGTGTATGTTTTTTTATTTATATATTTTTTTATTAGAACTTATTATATCATACTATATTAGGATTGTTAAAATTTTTTGAATTAAATGAAAATAAACAAACTTCTTATTTCATTAGTAAAAAGTATTATTAGATTTAAAATTATTTTATTCCAAACTTATAAACAGTTTGTTTATAATACTCTTTCCCACTTTCTAATAATGAATGTTCTTTAAACTCTCCATTAATCCCAATTGGTGGTGATTGAACTTCTAAACATATTCCCATTCTATCCTTTGGAGCTTTTTCACCTATTAACTCTTTTCCATCAATAAAGTTTTGAGTGTATATTACAACTCCTTTGTGATTAGTTTTAATCTCCATAACTCGTCCACTCTTTTGTTCACTAATAATTATGTCTCCAACTTTATTTTCTTCAAACAAAAATGGATGATCATATCCAGATCCCAAAATTAATTGATGATTATTTTTTTCAATATCTTCTCCAATTCGTTTTTCATTCAAAAATGAAAACACCCCGTCATTACAAGGAATTATATTTCCTGTTACAGCACCAGTATTATTAATTTCTAAAAATCTATCACAATTCATTTTTAATTTATGCATTAAAATATCTTCTTTATAATTTCCTGAAAGATTAAAATAAGTATGATTAGTTATATTCATTAATGTTTTCTTATCGCTTATACCATAAGTTTCAAACTTTAATTCATTATCCTTTGTTACTGTATATATTACCTTAATATTTAAATTTCCTGGATACCCTTCCTCCCCATCCTTTGAAAAATATTTAAGCTCTAATTTACACTCATCTTCATTTTTTATTTCTTTTATATCCCAAAACTTTTTATTAAATCCTTCTTCACCACCATGTCCTTGATTAGCTCCATAATTTTTCTTTAACTTATATATTTTATTATCTATTTCAACCTCTCCACCAGCTATTCTCCCTGCTGTTCTCCCTATTATTGCACCATAATACGAAGTATTATCAATATAATTAATATAATCATTATAAGTTAATACAATATTTCCCCACTTTCCATACCTGTCTCTTGTTTCAATCTTTGTAATTATTCCTCCATAATTTAAAATTGATACTTTTAAATTATCTCCATTATCTAAGGTATATTCATATATATCTTTAGAATCCCACTCCATTATTTTTCTCTTTATTATTTCCATAAGTACCCCTCCACAACTTGTAAACTAAAGGAGTCGCAAAACGACTCCTTGTATCCTATAAAGCTTTGATAAACTTATTAAATGCTTCTATTCCTTTTTCAGTTTCTTTAAAGACTCCACAATGTTCTAATACTTTGCTAAATACTATCCCTATTTCTTCTTTTATAATATCTTCCACGGTATCATTATTTAAGTCTTTTCTATTTATTAGAATATTGTCTAGCCACTCTTTATGCTTATCTATGCATTCATTTTCCACTCGATTTAATAAGTACTCCTTCATATAATTTATTTCAACCATTAATCTTGAAGGTAATACAGCAAGTCCCATTACTTCGATTAAGCCTATATTCTCTTTCTTAATATGATGTAATTCCTTATGAGGGTGGAATACTCCTAATGGATGTTCTTCTGTTGTAATATTATTTCTTAAAACTAAATCCATCTCATATTTACCATCTTTAAATCTTGATATTGGAGTTATTGTATTATGTGGTACATTTCCTGTATGAGAGTATATTCCACATTCTTCATCAGAATACCCTCTCCATTTAGTTAATATATGATTAGATAATTCAACTAACTCTTCTTTATTTTCACCTCTTAATCTAATTACTGATAAAGGCCATTTTATTCTTTGTGCCTCTATACCTTCAAATCCTTTTACTGTGTATGCTTCTTCTACCCTTGCATTATCTAATGGGAATTTGTAATTTCCACTTTGATAATGATCATGAGTCAAAATAGATCCCCCTACAATTGGTAAGTCTGCATTTGACCCAATAAAATAATGTTTAAATTGGCTTACAAACTCTAACAGTTCTATAAATGTATCTTTATTTATTTCCATTGGTGAATGCTCACCCTTTAATACTATTGAATGCTCATTAAAATATACATAAGGTGAGTATTGTAAAAACCACTCTTTATTATTTAAATTTAATGGAATTATTCTATGATTTCCTCTAGCTGGATAATTTAATCTTCCCTCATATCCCTCACACTCTTTACATAATAAGCATTTTGGATAATCTCCTTGAGGCACTGTTAAGGCTTTTGCTATTTCCTTTGGGTCTTTTTCTGGCTTTGACATATTTATTGTAATATCCAACTTACCAAAATTAGTATCAGCTTTCCACTTTAAATCCTTCTTAACTCTTTCAACTCTTATATAATTAGATGCTTTGCTCAAATTATAATAGTAATCTGTTGCTTCCTTTGGGGATTTTTCATATCTCTTTTTAAATTCTCTAATTATCTCAGAAGGTCTAGCTAATAAAACTCCCATTATTTTTGTATCTAACAAATCTCTTTCTGTGATATTGTCCTCAATTAAGCCCTTTTCTACAGCCCAATCTAATATATTGTTAAGTATTGCTTCTATTGAATTTTCTTTCTTAACTTCTACTTCTTCAAAATCAAATAATCTAAGTACTTCTAAAACCTTATTTGTTGTATATATTTTATCTTCTTTTTCTATTAACCCTTTTGCTATACCATAGTTGATAAGACTGCTTATTTCGCTATAAATATTACACATAATAAATTCCTCCTTGGTAATATTTTATATTAATTTTCTTGCTCCACTTCCCACAGAAACTATATAAAAATCGGCTTTATATCCTATTTCTTTCTCATATCCTTCTCCAACATTTTTGACGAATGCATCTACAAACTCTTCCTTTACTAAGGATATTGTGCATCCTCCAAATCCTGCTCCTGTCATTCTTGCCCCAATTACGCCCTCTTGTGCTTGTGATAATTCAACTAATGTATCTAGTTCTTTTCCTGTTACCTCATATGATTCTTTTAATGATTTATGAGAAGCATTCATTAATAGTCCAAATGATTTAACATCTCCATCATTAAGAAGTTCTACAGCTTTTATAGTTCTTCTATTTTCTAAAACTGCATGTTCAGCTCTCTTTACGCACACATCTCTTTTAATATATTTCTTAGCTTCTTCAAAAGTTTTTTCATCAAGCTCTCCAAGAGAATTTATTTTAATATGTTGTTGTATATCATTTAACGCCTCTTCACATTCTGCTCTTCTCTCATTATACTTTGAATCTGCTAATCCTCTTCTCTTATTTGTGTTTGATATTACTAGCTTTATCCCATCAAGCTTACAAGTAACTAATTCATAATTTAAAGTATTTGTATCTAAAAATATTGCCTTATCCTCTTGACCCATTCCAATTGCAAACTGATCCATTATCCCACAGTTTACACCTATAAATTGATTTTCTGCCTTTTGACTAAGCTTAACCATATCTACCATATCAACATTTAAATCACAATAATCATCTATTATTATTGAAGTTAATAACTCTAATGATGCTGAGGATGATAAACCTGCTCCATTTGGTATATTTCCATATATAACTGCATCAAATCCACAGTTTATATCTAATCCATTCTCCTTAAATGCCCAAATTACACCCTTTGGATAGTTGGCCCAATTGTCCTCTTTCTTATTTTTTAATTCGTCTAATGTAAATTCCTTAACTCCCTCTTCTTCAAAATTCATTGAATAAAGTCTGACTATATTATCTTCTCTTTTTCTTGCTACTGCATATGTTCCAAAGTTAATAGCACATGGGAAAACATTCCCTCCATTATAATCTGTGTGTTCTCCAATTAGATTTACTCTACCTGGTGAGAAAAATAAGTTTGTTCCTTCTATATTAAAAATCTCTTTAAATTTATTAAATAAATGTTCCATTTTTTCCTCCTATCTTGCAACTCCACCTGCTAACATTCCTTTTGTAACACCTTCAATTTCTTCTACTGTTGCAATTAATGCATCTCCCTCAACAGTGTGCTTGTACACTCCAGCGGAAACTGCAAATTCAATTATTTCCTTATAATCTTGTGTCTCTAATAATTTGTAGATTAATCCACCTGCAAATGCATCTCCTGCACCTACTCTATCTATAATTTCAAACTTATATTTATTTGAGTAAATAATTTCTTTTCCGTTAAAAATTAACCCTCTTAAAGTATTTTCAGATGCTGAAATAGTTTCTCTTAAGGTAGTTGCTATATTTTTAACTCCTAATTCTTCCTTCATTAATTTAAATACTTTATTAAAATACTTCTTTTCTTCTTCTATATCTTCAAATTTAACTGGTTTAAATTCTGTATTCTCCCTAGTTAAATCAATCCACCCTATGCAAAGATCAACTCCTCTTACTAAATCCATCATTACATCATTAAACTCTTTGTAAGACCATAATTTGCTTCTATAATTTAAATCTAAACTAACCTTTATGTTATTTTCCTTGCAATAATCAATACACTTTTTTGTTAATTTTATTGCTTCTTCTCCAAGAGCTGGAGTTATTCCTGATACATGAAAAAGGTCTGCATCTTTAAATATATTTTCTAAATTAAAGTCATTTGTATTTAATTCTGCCATAGCTGATGCTTTTCTATCATAAACAACTTGAGCATTTCTGGTAGATAGCCCTTTTTCAAAGTAGTAAACTCCTAATCTATCTCCACCTCTAATTATTTTAGAAGTATCAACTCCATTACTATTTAAGTAACTTAATGCCATGTTCCCAATTGGATTGTTTGGAACTTTTGTAATAAAGGTTGATTCTATTCCAAAGTGGCTTAATAATACTGATACATTTGCCTCTGCGCCACCAAAGTTAATATCAAACCTGCTAGTTTGTAAAAATCTTTTATTTCCTTCTGGAGATAATCTCATCATTATTTCTCCAAGAGTTACAACCTTCTTCTTCATACTTTCACCTACTTTGCTCTTGATTCTTTAACTTTTTCAACAAATTGCTTTCCTATTTCAGTAATACTATTAAAATCTCCTGTTTTAGCTCCTGCTGTTAATGCTCCACCAACACCAATTGCAATACATCCATTCCCTATCCATTCACCTACGTTATCTAAAGATACACCACCTGTTGGCATAATTGTTACTTGTGGTAATGGTGCCTTTATATCCTTTATAATTGATGGTCCAAATGCTGAACCTGGGAATAATTTAATTACATCTGTTCCCGCTTCCATGGCTCTTACTATTTCATTTATTGTCATACATCCAGCCATATATGGAACTGCATATCTATTACATAGCTTTGCTGTTTCTAAATCAAAATTAGGGCCAACAATAAATTGAGCTCCATTTAATATTGCCACTCTAGCTGTTTCAGAATCTAATACTGTTCCTGCTCCAACTACTGCTCTCTCTCCATATTCTTCTCTTAACTTTTCTATTACTCTTTCAGCCTTAGGAACTGTAAAAGTAACTTCTAATATATCAACTCCACCTTCAACACAGGCATTAGATATTTTCACTGCTTCCTCAATATTCTTACCTCTAATAACTGCTACAACACCTGTTTCTTCAACTCTATTTAAAACCTTTACTTTATTCATCATAATATCTCTTACATCCTTCCCTTTAGTATGAATTCATTACAACTCTCATAATGAACATTAGAAAATTAACTCTTACATTAACTTTCTAAAATTCACTTCTTAAAATTATGAGTTATGAATTAAGATATCTCTTCTTAACCCATAACTCACTTATTAAATTAATATTCTTATCTAACTAGCCATCCACCATCAACAGCTAATATATGTCCATTGATGTAATCTGAAGCTTGAGAAGCTAGGAATACTACTGATGCCATTAAGTCAAATGGATTCCCCCATCTTTCTGCTGGTATTCTTCCTAGTATTTCTGCGTTTCTCTTTTCATCTGCTCTAATAGGCGCAGTGTTTGCTGTTGCAATATATCCTGGTGCTATAGCATTTGTTTGTATGTTGTGACATGCTAATTCATTTGCAAATGCTTTTGTTATTCCTGCAACTCCATGCTTTGATGCAGTGTATGGAGGAACAAATTTTCCACCTTGGAATGATAACATTGAAGCTATGTTTATGATTTTTCCTGACTTTTGTTCTGCCATGATTTTAGCAACCTTTTGGCTTAAGAAGTAAACTGCATTTAAGTTTATATCCATAACTGCATTCCAATCTTCTTCTTTATATTCAAGAAGTGGAGCTCTTCTTATTGTTCCTGCATTATTTACAAGAATATCAATCTTCCCAAACTCTTTCATTGTAGCTTCTACAACATTTTCTCTATCTTCATCCTTTGTTAAATCAGCTTGTACAAAAACTACTTTTCTTCCTTCCTTCTCTATTAATTCTCTTGTTTCATCCCAGTTAGTATCATAAGTTGGAATAACTAAATCTGCTCCAGCCTTTGCTAAAGCAACTGCATAACCTTGTCCTAGTCCTGTATTTCCACCAGTTACAATTGCAACCTTACCATCTAATCTAAAAAAATTCATATTAAAGTTTTCTAACATATCTATTTCTCCTTAACTCTATAAGTTGTTAATTTTTAATTCGTGTTTATTATCTTAAAGCTTCCATGCTTACTGCATCCATATCATCAAATGTTTGGTTTTCTCCACACATTCCCCAGATAAATGTATAATTACTTGTACCTACACCTGAGTGAATTGACCAGCTTGGTGATATTATTGCTTCTTCATTTTTTACTACTAAGTGTCTTGTTTCACTTGGCTCTCCCATTAGGTGGAACACTCTTGTTGACTCTTCCATATCAAAGTAGAAATATACTTCCATTCTTCTTTCATGTGTATGGCATGGCATTGTGTTCCAAGCGTTACTTGGCTCTAACATTGTTAATCCCATTAATAATTGACAGCTCTTACATACATTTGGATGAACATATTGATATATTGTTCTTTTATTTAATGTTGAGTTATCTCCAAGTCTTACTGGATTTGCTTCACTAATGTTTATTTTTACAGTTTCATAGCTGTGATGAGCTGGTACTGAATTTATATAAAACTTAGCTGGAGCCTCTGGATTTTTTGATGAGAATTTAATTTCTTTTGTTCCCATTCCAATATATAATCCATCCTTGCTGTTCATTTCATATTCAACACCATCTAGTGTGATGATACCTTCTCCACCAACATTTATTACTCCCATTTCCCTTCTTTCTAAGAAGTAATCAACACCCATTTCTTTTCCTGCTTCTAAAACTAGCTCTTCTTTTACAGGCATTGCTCCACCAAAAATAATTCTATCTACGTGGCTATATGTTAACTTTATCTTATCTCCCTCGAAAACTTTTTCCACTAGGTAATGCTTTCTTAATTCCTCTGTATTGTATCTCTTTGAATCCTCTGGATGATTTGCGTATCTAATTTCCATGTTTAATTCCTCCTAAATTTGCTTTTAAAATTTCCTATATATATTTATAAAGCAATTTTCATGCCATAATTTTAATACTCTTAAACCCTTTGTTTTGGCGCTGTTTACACCCTCATTTCTGACACAAATCAAAGTGTCAATGACACTAGATTGTTTTTGTAATAATTAATATGCCAGAACTTCAACGCTACTACTTTTATCTACTTCCTCTATAACTGCTACTCTTCCATAAACTCTATGCCCATTTATTAAGTACATTTTTCTTCCCTTTGGGTCTTCTCTGTGAACAAGTAAAACAATGTATTTATTTTTATTTTTTAGATTTATTTCAATGGCTTGAGCAACATCATCTCTAATTATCTTTCCTTGAAAATCTTTTATTTCTAAGTATTTAATTGAATCAATTGAGTCCTCACCTTTATTGCAACCATACATAACTGTATTTATAAAAGTATTTCCATTGCCTTTGACATTAAATATCCCTCTTTGGCTACTGTATATTTTGTTATAATCCTTAGAAACTAAGGATTCTTCTATTTCAAATTCACCAGCTTCATTTAATGTTTTAATGTAAAAATCAATATTTTCACCACAATACTTAATTTTATTTCTTTCTACACTTTTAATATTAGGTAAGTTGAAATTATAGAATTGGCTATAATTATTTTCCTTTTGTGTAATAAACTCATCACTTGTTATCCAAATACCTGGTTTTATATAGACAACTTTTCTATTTACAAACGTGCCTTTTGAATTTATATATCCTAAATGACCACCTTCAACAAAGTCATATTTAGTGGTTAACTTATTAAAGCCTTTTATTGGAGTTGCTACTCCATTGTTTCCCCAGGAACTTGTACATATTGTGAAATCCTCATTATCTATTACATTTGTGTTGTGGCTTATTGGTTGTTTAAGCTTTATTCTTAATGGATTTTTTCCACAGTAGGTATATCTTCCTGAATCTATCAGAACATCTTCACCTTTATAGGAAACTTCTAAATGAAGTAGGTCACTATGTCCATGTCCACTTCCTAAGAATCCACATTTAAACATAGAATAGCTATCCTTTTCTCCAAATCCACTTCTCATAAAATATAATCCACAATCCTCAAAGGCTTTTGATGCCTTATCCACAGGAGCTTTTTTTATTTTTGTGTATAACTCTTCTGCTTCCTCACCAAATATCATTAAACTATTTAAATCTACTTCTCTATATCCATAATTCTTTAGAATTTCATCTTCAAATATTAATGCTCCTAAGGTTAAAATTTCTCTTACATCCTCTTCATCACTATCTCCATAATTACTTTGACAATGATTTGGCTTCATTGTGTATAATGTTGCCTTCAACATGCTATAAACCTTATCTTTTATGGATTTTGATATGTTGATATTATTGTTTTTTGCAAATGCTAATATCTCTAAATAGCAATTTAGCATTTCGTTGTGATACTGGAATGATTGCTCCCAATGAAACCCATCTTCAACCACTTGAAGCTTTAATGCATCTTCCAAGGTTTCAATATTTTCATTCTTTAGCTTTTGAGATATCTTAAGTTCTGGAAAATAATTTATTGCCATAAATGCACCTTGTTGCTCTAAAATAACCCAATTACTTAGAATTCTTTCATGCAAGTTATTTAAATGAAGATATTCTAAATGCTCATTTATGGAACATATCATTTTAAATAAAGCTTCTTCGCTAAATTCATCATTTTCCATTAATATGTCTAATGACTTTATCCAGTTTTTTATTCTTATTCCTGATTCAATTGTTCTCCATGATGTTTTTTTAGCTTCTTCTGTTAATGGACTATTTTCTATCCAATCAAGAATTAGATTTTCAAAAGCTTTTATATATTTTGGCTCTTCTTTTATCAAATAACTTTGAGCTATTAAGTAAAAGTATCTATGTCTATTTAACATAAACGTCCATTCTTCATCCCCAAAAGGATTTAGATGCCAATCAATTTCCTCTTTGAAAGCAACTCTTTCTGGGCATCTTTCCATTTCCCAAGGCAAATCAAAGATAAACTCCTTGTTCATTACATCATGTGCAACCTTTAATATTTTTTCTTTTTCTTCGCTATACTTATTTCCTATAATATCTTTAAAATAAGCTTTATCTTTAATAAATCCATAGGTTGTTTTTCTATTTAAAAAGTACTCTCTAAGCTCCTTTTTTGCACTTATTAAGTCTCCAGCTTCATAACTTCTTTTAACATTCTCTAATCCTGGATAATCTAAATTAATAATGCTAAATATATTCACTTTTCTCACCAACTTTACCAGTATAGATTCCACTTTTCATTGTATATTCTCATTAAAGCTTCCATGTAGAAATAATCTCCCCAAAGATTGCATTCATCTATTCCCTTATTGTGTTGCCATGAATAAACTCCATGCATTAAAACTCCATTTGACTCTGGATTATTTTTCGTTGTATATTCATTTATTAAATTTCTAGTCATTGCATGTGCAGCTCTTATGTTTAATTCTTTCTTTTCTAAATCCTCATCAAATTTAGCCATTTCTAACATTCCACAAGCTACTATTGCTGCAGAAGATGAATCTCTTGGCTCTTTATCTTCTGCCTTAAACACTAAATCCCAATATGGAATTAAATCTTCAGGTAATCTATTTAAGTAATAGTTTGTTACTGCTTCATATATTTCCTTGCTCTCTTCTATTTTGTTATATCTATAATTTAATGGCATTCCTATTACTGCCCAAGCTTGCCCTCTAGCCCAACATGAATCATCTTTAAAGCCTTGATGAGTAACTCCCTTTGTTGGTTCCCCTGTTTCTTTATCAAAATAATAAGTATGATATGTTGATGAATCCTCTCTAATTACATTGTTTATAGCTGTCTTGAAATGTTTGTCTGCTACATCCTTAAAGCTTTCATCTCCTGTTTCTTCATAAGCCCAGTACAATAATGGTAGATTTAAGAAACAATCTATAATCATTCTATATTCATTTTCATCTCCAAGCTTACCCCAAGCTTGAATAAATTCTCCCTTTTCTTGATATCTTCCTTTAAGCTTTTCTGCTGCTTTTATACCAAGCTTCTTTGCCTTTTCACTACCAGTTATCTTGTATCCAGCAACTGCTGATAATAAATATAAAAATCCTAAATCATGATGATCTAAAACAAAATTTTCTTCATATCTTTTTTCAAAGCTATCTATATGTATTTCAGCTACCTTCTTATATTTTTCATCTCCTGTATACTCATATGCTAGCCATAGCATCCCTGTCCAAAATCCATTTGTCCAATCATCATTGTCCTTTATTCTGTATCTTTGCTCTGTAGTGCAAGCACTTGGGAACTTATGTGTATATGTTTCTATATTTTCATCTATTTTCTTTAATATAAAATCTAAAGCTTCTCTAACCTCATCTTTTCTTAACAATTTGCTACTTAACAACTCTTTTTTTAATGCAACTTCTTCTAACTTTAAATCTCTAAACATATTTATTACTCCTAACTTAGATTAAATTTTGCTATGACACAATCTTATACAATATAACTAAGCAATATTAATGCCAAAATACTGATTTGTTAATAAAAAAAGAGAGTCAAAAGACTCTCTAATTTTTAAAAGCTTGCTTTTCTTAAAAACTCATCTAATAGAGTTTCTGGTTCATCTGGAACCATTCTAGCTGTAAGCCTAACGCCTCTTTCCATTAATGCTTTAAATGCTTTGAACTCTTCTTCTGTAACACTTATAGATTTCTTAATTTGTATAGTGTTATCTCTCTTTGCCATATTTCCAACATTAATTTCTTTAATTTCTAATCCTCTATCCATTAAATCTAATGCATCCATTGGATTTTTAAGAACCATTAAAACTTTTTGAGCTGCGTACTTTTCAGCTAAAATATTCTTTGCTGTTGTTTCCTTAGTTATTATTGATGTTGAAATCCCTGGAGGTGCCACCATTCTTAGTATACCTTTTTGCATCTCATCATTAGCTACCTCATCATTTGATACCATAATTCTTGATGCTCCTAATCCTGTTGACCATCTTGTAGCAACTTGTCCATGTATTAATCTATCGTCTATTCTTACGTGTATTATTCCCTTCATTTCTATAATCCTCCCAAAATCACTTATTATCTTTATTAACTATTAAACAAATATCTTTAATGCGTGTAGTGCAATTCCTAATCCCATTAATATAAAGATTGCCTTTGTTGAAGTCATCTTCTTTCTTCCTAATAACCAGTAAGTGAATCCAACTACTGCAACTGGTGCTAAAGCTGGCATGATTTTATCAGCTATGTCTTGAAGCTTGAACACAACATCACCATTTTGCCATTCAAATGCAAACTTAGCATTGATAACGCTTGGTACTAATGCACCAACAACTGTTATCCCTAAAATGTTAGCTGCCTCTGTAACATTCTTTAATAATCCACCGATGCTTCCAACTAATTTAGTACCTTGTGTATATCCTATTTCAATAAATTTCTTTATTACAAATATTCTTAATAAGTTAAATGCTATCCATAAGAAAATACCAATTGGATTTCCTTCTAAAGCCATGTATGCTGCTATTGATCCTATTACTGTGTTAGGTAAAACTGTAAATAATGTATCACCAACACCAGCTAAAGGTCCCATTAAACCAGTCTTAATAGCTGTTACAGCTTCTTTAGCTGAAGCTCCTTGTTCTTCTAATGCTAATGTAGCACCAACTATTAATGAACCTGTAGTTGCATTTGTGTTAAAGAATTGCATGTTATTTTTAACTGCTTCTTTTAATCCTTCTTCATCATCTTTATATATTTCCTCTAAAGCTGGCATCATTGAGTATGCGAATCCTAAACCTTGCATTTTTTCATAGTTCCATCCAGCATGAACTCCTAGCCACCATCTTCTAAAAACTGAATTTATAGTTTTTTTCTGTAACTTTTTACTCATCTTCGTCATCTCCTCCACCAACTACTGCCACTTGGCCTTCTTTTCTTCTTTCAAATGTTATTAAAGCTAATGCTAAACCTATGAAAGAAATACCTAACATTGGAATTCCAACATATGCCGCTAGAGCAAAACCTAATAATAAGTATGCAATGTACTTCTTGATTGATAAGTATTTAAGTAGTATTGCAACCCCTAATGCTGGTACTAAACCTCCAGCTGTCTTTAATCCACCCATTAACCATGTTGGCATGTTATCTACGATTGCTTGTACAACATCTGAACCTAATGATAATCCAATTGCTACTGGAATAGCTCTTGATAATGCCCATGGAATTAATCCCATTAAGTTCATTCTTTCTACCATTTTGAATTTTCCTTCATTAGCATATTTATCTGCTTTTTGTTGGAAGAATGTGTTTGTAAATCTTGCTAATATATCTAATTGTGTTAATAATAATGCTACTGGAATCCCAAGTGAAATACCAAATTCAGCTCCTTGACCTGACATAATTGCAAATGCTGCTCCTAAAACTGCTCCACTTGTATAATCAGGAATTACAGCTCCTCCAAAGTTAGCTACTCCTAAAGACATTAAGTTTAATGTCCCCCCTACAAATAACCCTGTCTCCATATCACCTAGTAAAATACCAGCTATACCACCTGCTACTGCTGGCTTTGCTAATCCAAAACCTGAGTTTAACCCATCATATTGTGCAATAACTATAAATATTGTTACTGCAATAATTTGCCATAATTGTACATCCATTATTATTTCCTCCTATTCATCATCTTGCATATTATTAATTAAAATAATACCTTCTTTAATTGAATCTTTACTTCCACTGATTATTTTTGCCATTGACTCTTCTAAATTTTCATCTTTATTCATAATAGCTTCCAATACCATTGGAAGATTGACTCCTGTAATAATTTTAATTTTTTCATTTTGTGTTGCTTCCATTAATGCTCTATTGAAAGGTGTTCCTCCAAACAAATCTGCTAATATTAAAACTTCTTCTCTGTCCTCTTGTAATTTGTTTATTTTCCCTTTTAACCTTTCATGGAAGATCTCTAACCCATCATCATCTAATCCTAAGTAATCAATATTTGAATCAGTTCCTACTATCATTTTTACTGCTTCATTTAATCCTTTACATAAAGTGCTGTGACTTACTATCAATATATTATACATCTCTCAACCTCCTCACTTATCTATTAAGCAATACCCGTGCCAAAATTTGTGTCATAATAAAAAAAAGATGTGACTCTTTTGTCACATCTCTCCATCAAACCGCCTATTTAAGCCGTTTACTTCATTGCCATTCTTATATAAATAATTTCATAAATTATTATTATTTCTGAAATTGGCAGTTGTACTTTATACTCTTTTAACACATCTTTAAACATTTCTTCTGACAGCGTAATAAAATCACTATGACACTTTTCAAATTCTTCCTCTTTATTATGTGACTTTACAGATTCTCTTAATACTAATCTCTCTATCAATATACTAATATGTATAAACAGTGCCAATTTTAAATCACTTTCAAAGGTCATATTTAAAGCTATTTGATAGTTATTAACTATTTTTGATACCTCATCTATTATTTTATTTGGATTTAAAATAGTTAATTGGTTTAAAATATTCTGTAATGAGAACATCTTTATAATATCATCCTTAATATCTACAAAGGATTTTTTCTTTTCAACCCCTTCAAGAGCCTCTTCAATTAAATGGTCTGATTTATTACTAATTAGATTTTGTAATTCAATTACACTAACACCTTTAACTTCAATAGGTGTTGTTGATATTACAAGCTTCACATCATACTCTTTTAAATTACTATTATTTTGAATTCCTTCTGTAATACTGTTATAGTCTTGTGCAATAACTTCTATATCAGCTTCCCCTATGCACTTTGTTAATATCTCTCTTAATTTTTCTGATGTTCCAATTCCTGAAATACATGTTACTACAATGGCCTTCTTCTTCTTTGGCGCTTTATAAAATCTATATTCTGTCTTATTACTTTCAGAACACTTCATTACAATGTCTTCTATTGATTCTTCATTAATTATTCTACTTGCTACATCTAATGCTAATCTTGTTGAGATATTATTTATAACCCCAACGTTACCATTTACTATAGTTTTTAATTCATTATAAATTTCATTTAATGACCCCATGTCCACTAAAACAATAGTTCCATTATCAGTATTTATATTTGATAAATACTCTCTTATTCTCTTCACTACAGTTGCCGTTGTTACATCTATTGGCATATCAAATGGTTCAAATATGAATTCCTCAAAGCATGTATTGGCAACAGAAGCAATACTACTTGCTGTAGAAAAACCATGAGCAACTATAATCGCATTACACTTTCTTTTGTCATTCATTTGAATTCCATTTAAATATAGTGTCAGTAATATTATTAATAAATCTCCAAACTTATGGTCTAGCGTATTTTCAATTATCTCACTTAATTTTCTTCCAATTAGGTAGCTTTTAGAAAATCTCTTTTTTAATATACCTCTATATTGCTTGTAATCACCTTTAATATCACCATCTGTTATGTTAGCAGCCTTTAGTAAAATTAATGTGTATGTTAATACCTTAGTTGTATTTCCATAATATTTTATTCCGTAATTCTTTTGAATAAACATCAATGCATTTTCTACTATGTTAAATACCAACTCATAGGTTAATATATCTTTTTCTATGTAATTATTATTAAAAACTATTTCATTTAATAGCCTATTTATGCATCCATTAGCTTGCTTTTTAAACTTTTCCTCATCAATAACTGATTTATTTAAATTATTTATAAGCTTAAATATATTTCTAAACTCATTTTTAATTACTTCATTCTCATTAGTATTAGAATACTTATTAACACTTGAAACTGGCTCATTTCTTCTAATACTCATATTTTCATAGCAGAAAGTTTTGTTTATATTTATGTTGTTTTTAAGCTTGCTAGGTAAATCCTTTAAATCTATTTCAATAACTTCTGACTCCTTGTTATTAGAATATGAATTTGCACAACTACTAATAATTATATTTTTTAGTAATCCTATATTCCCATTTCCCTTAATAGATAATAATGAATTTATAACATTCTTACTGACTAACAAATCCTTATCAATTTCTTTTGCTTCGTTATAATAGAAGCTATAAATCATGCTCAATCTTTCCGCAACTGTTCTCTTATCAAGACTTGGAATCTCTACAAAAATAGGAATTCTTCTTCTAAATGTATCTAGCAATACCTCTTCTAAATTTTCTGTAGTTGCAAATATAAATCTTACATTTGCACTTCTCCATTTATTTGTTTCTCCAACTCTTCTAAACTTTCCTTGGTCTAAAAATAAAAATAACTTTTCTTGTCCTTCTGGAGACAATCTATGTACTTCATCTAAAAATAAATATCCATTATCTGCGACCTCTATTAATCCTTGAGAGTCCTTCTCTGCACCTGTAAATGCACCTTTTTTATATCCAAATAAATTGGCTGATAATAACTCTGGATTGTTTGCATAGTCTGCACAGTTAAATGTGATAAATGGTGCATCTTCATTTATACATTTTTTATATATTGCATATTCATATATTAATTTTGCTATAAAACTTTTCCCAACTCCACTGTTTCCTGTTAGTGTAATAGGTAGTCCCTTATTTGGATACATTGCCGCCGCCTTACACTGCTCAACTTGTTCCTTTAAGCTTCCGTCATTTCCTATTAACTTTACAAATGGATCTTCTATTTCTATTTCCTTTTCCTGATTTTCTTTTTGATTAATTACACTAGTATCATAAAAATAAACAGGTCTTGTATTAGTCTTTATTGCTAATCCTTCTCTGCATAATTCATTCAAATAATGACTTACAACATTTCTTTGAATTTCTAATATAGATGATATCTCATTAGCTGTTACCCCATTGTCACCATTTTCTACAGCCTGTACACTCATTTTCTTTAAGTTCTCATAAACCTTCTCTTTGATTGTCATACCCTTCCTCCTTAGTTTTTGAAATTTATACTAGCTACTAGATTATAAACCCTAATTTTTCTTATGTAAATGTTTTTATGAGTTAATTTTCAATAAATTATGACACTTTATATGACACTATTTTGGCATGTTTTTTGCTTATATATATTCTATATACTTTATTTATTACACTATTTTTTTAAGTTTGGAGTTTTTTTATGGATAAGATACAAAAATGGAAATATCAATGCGATGCAAATGAATTAGTTAAAATTTTAAGAGATAATTATTATAATGCTTTTTATTGCGAAACCTTAGATGACGCAAAAAATAAAGTGATAGAACTCATTCCTGAAGAAGCTTCTATAGCTTTAGGTGGTTCTGTAACCTTAAATCAAATGGACTTAGTTAATCATTTTAGAGATGGTAATTATAAATTATTTGATAGATATAAGGATGTTCCTTTTAGTGAAACTGTTGAAATTATGAGGCAATCTATGTTGGCTGATTTCCTTGTTACTAGTACAAATGCTATCACTAGAAATGGTGAGCTTGTTAATATGGATTCAACTGGTAATAGAGCGGCTGCTATGATTTTTGGACCAAAAAAGGTTGTTGTTATTGTTGGCGCAAATAAATTGGTTGATAACCTTGATGAGGCATATAAAAGAATTAAAGAAGTAGCAATTTTAAATGCAAAGAGAATTAACCATAAGGCTCCTTGTACAATTAGTGGCTCATGCTCTGATTGTAATGTAAAAGATAGGATTTGCAACTACATTTCTGTAGTTAATAATGGCAGAAAATTTGAAGATAGATTTACGATACTTGTTGTAGCAGAAAAAGTAGGATATTAAAATTGGAGGATTTATTATGAAAAGTTTTGAAATTAGAGAAGATTTTTATTTTAATAATGACAAAATCAAGTTAATATCAGGAGCTGTACACTATTTTAGAATTGTTCCTGAATATTGGAGAGATAGATTAGAAAAATTAAAGGCAATGGGCTGTAACTGTGTTGAAACTTATATTCCATGGAATATTCATGAGCCTAAAAAAGGTGAATTTGACTTTAGTGGAAATAAGGATTTTACTAAGTTTGTTCAAATTGCTGAGGAATTAGACTTACATGTAATTTTAAGACCAACACCTTATATTTGTGCTGAATGGGAATTTGGTGGACTACCAGCATGGTTATTAAAAGATGATTCAATGAGAGTTAGAAGCACTTCTCCTGCATTTATTAATGCAATTGATGATTATTTTGAAGAGTTATTTAAGCTTATTGTACCATTACAAGTTACAAATGGTGGCCCTGTACTGATGATGCAGGTTGAAAATGAATATGGTTCTTTTGGTAATGATAAAAAATACTTAAAGCTAATTAAAGAATTAATGATTAAACATGGTTGTACTGTTCCATTATTCACTTCTGATGGTGGATGGGAAGAAGCTCTTGAAGCTGGTACTTTATTATCTGAAGGTGTTTTCCCAACAGCAAACTTTGGTTCAAGAACAAAAGAACAAATAGGAAACTTAGCACAGTTTATGAAGGATAACAATGTAAAAGGGCCATTAATGTGTATGGAGTTTTGGATTGGATGGTTTAATAACTGGGGTGGAGAGTTTAAAAGAAGAGATTCTATTGATGCTGCCAATGAGCTTAATGATATGTTAGAGCTTGGCCATGTTAATATTTATATGTTCCATGGTGGGACAAACTTTGGCTTCCACAATGGTTGTAGTTATCATGATGGTATTGATCCTCAAACAACTACATATGATTATGATGCTCCATTAACTGAATGGGGAGCACCAGCTGAAAAATATCATGAATTCAAGAAGGTAATCTCTAAATATACTGAAATACCTGATGTTAAATTATCTACTGATATAAAATTTATTAATTATGGTGAGGTTAAATTAACTAATAAGGTTTCACTATTTAATACTTTAGATAAATTAACTACCCCAATTTATAATGATATTACTTTAAATATGGAAAAGCTTGATCAAGGCTATGGATATATTCTTTATAGATCTAATGTTGGAAAGGGAAGAACTCTTGCAAAGGCTAAATTAGCTGATTGTGATGATAGAGCTCAAGTTTTTGTTAATGGTAAACATATTGTAACTCAATATAAGGAAACTATGGGTGAAAATATTCCTCTTACATTTGATAAGGAGAGTAATAACATTATGGACATTCTGGTTGAAAACACTGGAAGAATTAATTATGGTGCAAGCCTAGTAAGTCCTAAACAAAGAAAAGGAATTAAGGGTGGAGTTATGTTAGATTTACACTTCCACACTGGTTGGGACCATTATTGTTTAGATATGAGTGACATTAGTAAGGTTGATTTCTCTTTAGGTTATGAAGAAAATACACCTGCATTCTATGAATATACTTTTAGTGCTTCTGAATTAGGTGATACTTTCTTGCATTTACCTAACTTTGGAAAGGGATGTGCATTTATTAATGGCTTCAATCTAGGTAAGTTCTGGGATATTGGTCCAACTAAATATTTATATATTCCAGCTCCTTTATTAAAAAATGGTGAAAATAAACTTGTTATTTTTGAAACTGAAGGAAAATATCAAGAAGCTATAAACTTATCTGACACCCCTTTATATAATTAATATATTTGATAGTGTAGGAATTTTCCTACACTATTTTTTATTTGGTCTTTCCTCAATTCTCTGTGTTCTTTTATAGTAATCCATAATAATAGGCTTAGATAAAAGTTCTCCCCCTCTATTCTTTGCAATCTTAACAAAAAGCGTTTGCTTATTAAACTTTTCTAGTTCTTCATCCATCTCTTCCCTAGGTGGATTATATAAAAGAATAACCACATTTGCATCCTGCTCAATACTTCCAGATTCCTTGATGTCTGAAAGCATTGGCTCATTACTTCCTCTCCCCTCAACATTTCTATTTAACTGAGTTAGGCAAATAACTGCAATATCTAAACTCTTTGCAAGCTTTCTAAGTTGTGCTGAGATATAAGTTACTTTGTCCACTTCTCTATTAAATCTATAAACAGTATCAAGAAGAGTAATATAATCAACCACAATAGCATCAATACCATATTCAACCTTATAGAATTTACTTAATCTAACTAATTTCTCAATAGTCATACTCTCATCATCATTAACAATTAAATTTCTAGTTTCAAGCTTATTTGCATAGTCCAATATTTTTACAAAAGTATCCGCCTTAAGTTTCCCCTTTTTTAAATTGTTCATTGGAATGAGACTTTCGCTAGCTAATAACCTTTGTCCCAGTTCTGTTTTAGTCATTTCAACACTGAAAAATGCCACTTTGTTTTTTAAACTAAGTCTTCTTGTTATTTCTAATGCAAAGGCTGTTTTTCCAACACCTGGTCTTGCTCCAACAATAAAATATTTCCCCTTTTCAAAGCCATTTAAAACATTATCTAAATTATTAAATCCACTTTCCATTCCTGTTATTTTCCCATTTACATTGACAGCATCCTGAATGGTTTCAAGTGTATCATTTACAACACCATTCATAGGTATTCCCTTGTCCTCATTTCTATCTATATCAAGCCTCATATCTTCAAACAATCCCTTAATATCTTCTAGCTTCCACCCATCATTTAACCCTTTTTGTGCCTGATTTATCTTTTTTCTAAACAATCTTTTCTCATATAAATCTATTATTGCATTTTCTAGTGATTCAAATTGCTGAGTTGTCCCACATGTATCATGGAAATCATAATATTCGCTTAGTGATGATTTTATTTTATCTCCTAGAGTTACTCCATCTATTTTTCTTCCCTCGTTGTATAGTTCAAGTATTGCTTTTAGGATTTTTTTATGTTTTTTAAAGTCTAGTTGTTTTTCTGTTATTCTTAATTTCCCAATTAAGTCTGTGTCTTGTAATAGACATCCTATTAACTCTTTTTCATAAATTGCATTGTTTAAAACCTTCATCAAACTAACTCCTCACTTATATAATTATTTTGCATTAAATATGGCTTTTGCTCTAATTTTTTTGTCTGTGGTTCTTTTTCTATCCATGTCATTAGTGTCCTATAGTGACTTTTATAATCTTTTCCTTTGCCGTTTGCTATATAGTCATCTAGTGCTAGTATTTTTTTGTGTAATAGATCTTGTCCATATTTATCTTTTAATTTTTCATATTCTTGTTTGGTTAGTTTAACAAAGCTTATTATTTCGTTTATAAATTTTAGGCTAATATAAATAGTTTTTGTATTAGTATTTGTATTCTTATTTGTTGTCCCCTGTTTTTCTGGGGGGTGTACCACGGTTTTCCTTGGTGGTGTCCCCTCATTTTTATGTGTACTTACTTTTTGTGGTACCACTGTTTTTACTGCTGGTGTCAACTCATTTTTACGTGCACCTATTTTTTGTGGTACCACTGTTTTTACTGGTGGTAAAATTTTATACTCTATCCCTTTTCCAACCTTAATTTTTTTTGAAATATATCCTTTTTCAACTAATAAATCACTTGTATTTTTTATTGTCTCATCTGTTTTTATTGAACTTCTTTTTTTAATTTGTTTATAGCTTGGATAAGCTATCTCACTTTTACTATTTCTATAACTTAAAAGTGTTATTAAAAGCATTTTTTGATTAGTACTTAAGTCTTCATCCTCCAAAATATAATTTGGAACAACAGTATAATTCCCATCATACATATACAAAACCCCTCCCAATTTTATCCTTTACTATAGATATAAACCTTGAAAGGGAGGATTTTTAAAAACTTTTAAAAAAAATAAAAAAAGATAGTAACTCTCGTTACTACCTCACTAAAAAACTATAATTTTTTAACAAACTCAGACTTTAATTGCATAGCTCCAAAGCCTTCAATCTTACAATCAATGTTGTGGTCACCCTCAACTAAACGAATATTTTTAACCTTTGTTCCCTTCTTTAAAGCAGAAGAAGCACCCTTAACCTTTAAATCCTTTATTATAGTAACTGAATCCCCATCAGCTAGAATATTTCCATTAGAATCCTTAACAACTAATCCCTCTTCATTGCTTTCAGCTCCAGCTTCTGCTGACCATTCATGACCACACTCTGGACAAACTAAAAGACTCCCATTTTCATAAGTATATTCTGAATTACATTTTGGACAATTTGGTAAATCAAACATAAATCAATTTCTCCCTTCGTTCTTGTACAGTTTATACTATCATACCCTCTTAGTATTTACAAATTTGAAAAAAGGACTCAATTAAATTGAATCCTTTTCTTAAAGCTATTTAAAAAAATCTAATGGATTTACCGGTTCACCGTTTTTTCTAATCTCAAAATGTAAATGTGGTCCAGTTGACCTTCCAGTACTTCCAACCTCAGAAATATTAGTTCCTTGGCTCACCTGTTGGCCTTCCTTAACCAAGAGCTTAGAATTATGACCATAATAACTTTGAATTCCATTTCCATGATCTATAATGACTAAATTGCCATAACCACCATTGTCAAAACCACTAAAAGTAACAACTCCAGGCATAAAAGCCTTCACAATTTCACCAGTAGAAGCTGCAATGTCAATTCCCTTATGCTCTTTTCCCCATCTTGGACCAAAACCAGAACTTAAAGCACCTGCAACAGGCATAATTGGTTTTTCCTCCTTTGGAGGCTCTCCACCTCTATTTAGAGATGCCTTGTCAGCTGCAACATACATTTGTTCTCTAGACTCAGTAATTTCTGAGATTTTGTTGCTGCACTCAACTACAAGTTTTCCTATTGCTTCTCCCTCTGGACTTATGTAATCCATACTTTCTTCCTGTTGTACACTAAACCTGTCATCAACCATGTTTTTTTGATTTGTTCCACCCACCATTGGACTTATTGTTAGTACTGTTATTGCTGCCAAAGCTATCAGTCCTAAAATGAGCTTATTTCTTTTGAACATAAATGTCCCTCTACTTTCCGAAAGGACTTATTTTATGCCTATCTAACTTGGGTCTTGTCCCTTCTAGATGTTTATAATTATAATGCTATATTTTACCAATTTCAAACTCCTTGCATTTTTTTAATGTTTTGTTCATACTTTAAATACTAAATAATTAATTTTTATTGCATTGAAGAAATATGTGAATTATTTTATAATAGACATACCACAATATGGTACCAAAGAATTAAGGAGGACATTATGAATAATAAATATAAAATTGTTGCAGGTGCAACATGTGATTTAAGTGCTGAAATAGCAGACAATCTTGATATCACAGTTATACCTATGCCTCTAATTATTAATGACAACGAACTTTTACACCATTATGATTATAGAGAAATTTCACTTAGTGATTTTTATAATAAGCTACGTGAGGGAGAGGTTTCAAAGACTAGTCAAATCAACATGACTATGTTTATGTCTCATTTTGAGAGTATTTTAAAGGATGGTTATGACATTCTTTATTTAGGCTTTTCTTCTGGTTTAAGTGGAACTGTTCAATCTGCAAACCTAGCTATTGAAGAGCTTAAAGAGCTTTATCCTGAAAGAAAAATTTACTGCGTTGATACTTTATGTGCTTCTGTTGGAGAAGGACTGTTTGTATATAGTGCAGCAAAAAAGAGAGAAGAAGGTTATTCTCTTGAAGAGCTTGTATCATGGGCTGAAGAAAATAAGCTTAATTTATGTCACTACTTTACTGTTGATGATTTAAATTTCTTACATAGAGGTGGAAGACTTTCTAAAACTGCTGCTATTGCTGGAAGTATTTTAAGCATTAAGCCAATTCTTCATGTTGATAATGAAGGGCATCTTGCAGTTATTGAAAAGGCTCGTGGAACAAAGAAGGCTGTTAGTTCTATGATTAATCACCTAAGAGAATCTTCTCTTGATTTAGAAAACCAAACTATTTTTGTTGGACATGGTGATGATATTGAGGGAGCAACAAAGCTTAAGGAATTAATTCTTAAAGAGAATTTAGCTAAAGAAGTTATTATTCTTCCTGTTGGACCTGTTATCGGTTCTCATGCTGGTCCAGGACTTCTTGCTATTCTTTTCTTTGGAGATAAGAGATAGTACCCAAGTGCTGTAACATTTGTTACAACAACAAACCCCATATAGCCCTGTTATCCCAATGGCTAGATGGGGTTTTTAACTTTTTAGATTTTTTCTCCATTTGTCTCTATAACATTTTTATACCAATAGAAACTCTTCTTTTTTGTTCTTTTTAAGGTTCCATTTCCATCATTGTCTTTATCAACATGAATAAAACCATATCTCTTCTTCATTTCTCCAGTAGAAGCACTCACCAAATCAATTGGTCCCCAAGATGTGTAGCCTAAAATATCAACACCATCCAACACAGCTTCCTTAATTTGCTCAATATGCTTCTTTAAATATTCTATTCTATAATCATCATTAATTTCCCCATTTTCTTCAACAGTATCCACAGCTCCAAGACCATTTTCCACAATAAAAATAGGCTTTTGATATCTATCATATAGAAGATTTAATGAATATCTAAGTCCAATAGGGTCAATTTGCCATCCCCATTCAGATGCCTCCAAATATGGATTCTTAAGCATCTTAAAGATATTTCCCTCTGCAAGCTCTCTATCATTTTTATCTGTACTAGCCACACGACTCATATAGTAGCTAATTCCAATAAAGTCCACAGTATTTTCTTTTATTAAGTCTAAATCACCATCTTCTAACTTTATATCTATGTTGTTTTCTAAGAAAAATCTCTTAGTATAAGATGGATAATACCCTCTATTTAATACATCTAAGAAGAATAAAGATTTTCTGTCCTTATCTAAGGCATCAATAGAGTCTAATGGACGAGATGTCATAGGATAAATACATCCATAATTTATCATGCATCCAATTTGTCCATCCTTTACTATTTCATGACAAAGCTTGGTTACCTTTGCATTTGCAACAAATTGATTATGAACAGCTTGATAAATAGTATTTAGCTTGTCCTCATCATCTTTTAAGATAATTCCTCCACCAGTAAAAGTCATGTGAAGCATTGTATTCATCTCATTAAAAGTTAGCCAATACTTAACCTTATCCTTGTATCTTTCAAAAACAGTTTTCGCATATCTTTCAAAAAAAGTTACAAGCTTTCTATCTCTCCATCCACCATATTCATGAACAAGATGTAGTGGCATTTCATAGTGTGATAAAGTTATTACAGGTTGAATATTATACTTTAATAACTCATCAAAAAGCTCATCATAAAATTTAAGACCCTCTTCATTTGGAGTTTCTTCATCTCCCTTTGGGAATATTCTAGACCATGCAATAGATGTTCTTAAACACTTAAAGCCCATCTCTGCAAAAAGCTTAACATCTTCCTTATATCTATGATAAAAATCTATAGACTCATGAGATGGAAAAATTTCTGTTGGGGGATCTACAATTTTTCCAATCATTCCATTTGGTAAAACATCAGCAATGCTAAGTCCCTTGCCATCTTTTAAATATGCACCTTCACATTGGTTTGCCGAAATTGCTCCTCCCCAAAGAAAATCATCTTTAAATACATCCTTTATCATGGTCTTTTCCTCCTATTCTGATTTCAATAATTTAAATCTCTTTCCACCATCAATATACTTTAATAAACACTTATATTCTTCTGCTACATATCCAACAAAGTTCCTTCTATCATCACATTCAAGTTCTTTTAAAGTAACTAGAAGCTCGCCCTTATAGTTTGCATAATTATCATTATTAATTAATACAGCGCCCTCTTCATACTTTGTTTTTCCCTCTGTTTTAGAAGGAATAGCTGTATTTTTAAGCTCTCTTCTTCCATTAAAATGTCTAATTACATAGCTACTGCTATCCCATCTATTTTGTAATGTTTTATTAAAGAAGCCCTCTTCAACTTCATCTAAATCCTTAGCTTCAACTCTTAAAGTCACTATATTTTTATCTAAATTAGCTAATGCTTCAAGCTCTTCATCTGTTGCAAAAGCATTCCCAATAATAACATCATCAATTCCAAAGCCATATAGCTCCTGTGCTTGAACCTCTATTGGTAAATATCTGTGTTCCTCTAAAGTACATAATCCATCATTAGCTGGCCAAGGACCAAAGCTTCCACCTTTATTTGCCGTTACAAATGCAGCAGTGTTAAGCCCTAATGATTTATGTCTCTTATGATTTGACATAAACACTTCTTTTGATAATCCTGTGAATTCTTCTGGATAAAAATTATGACAAGTAAATAACTTTTCCTTATTACACTTTAAATCAACAATACTATTTATATATCCTGTATCAAAAGAACCATTAACTTCAATATCTAAACCTTGATTATTAAAAGTTATAAAGCTTTCATAGAAGCCATTAAAAACTGAATCCAATCTTAAACCAGTTGCACCAAGCTCTGAGAAGAACTTAAAGTCTTGATGATTGACACCTACATTCTTTAAAACCTCTGGATTAATATCAACAAAAACCTTCATCCCTAATGACTTTGCTATATTTAAAACTGTTCTGAAACAATCTATTTGCTCTAAAGCCTTTTCCTTATTGTCATCCAATTCTAATATTGATGTAAATACTCTTCTGTACCCTAAATTAAATGCTTTTTCTATATATTTTATATTTTCCTCCACAGAACTAACTAATGGATAAATACTAATTCCTATCATAACTTTTCCCTCCAATTTCAACTTAAATACTTAAGAAGTAGAACCAAGTCTACTTCTTAAAGCTTCTAGATTTTAATTTATTCAACATTCATTCCCATTTCTCTAGCTTCTTTTCTTTCAATAAGCTTTAAGAATGGTATATACATTAATACAACAATTACTAAGTTAACAATTGATAATACAGCTCCAGTCCAGTGCATACCAGTTGCTAAGAATCCATTTAAAATTGGTGGAGTAGTCCATGGTACACTTGCAACAAGTGGGTGAACTAGTCCAAAATCAATTGCCAAGTAAGATATAGCACTAATAATTGATGGTCCTAATACAAATGGTACGAATAATAATGGATTTAAAACTATTGGGAATCCAAAGATTATTGGTTCATTTATGTTAAATACCCCTGTTGGTCCTGCTAATGCTAATAGTACTTTATGTCTTCTTCTATTTGTTATAAACATTGCTATTATTAATGCGATTGTACAAGCCGCTCCTCCCATATATACGAATGAGAATAAGAATTGGTTTGTAAATACGTTATATTGTGACCAGTCAGATACTCCTTGAGCATATAACTCCATATTTTCAATACCAGCTGGTGATAAAACTGCTCCAATTATTGGCCCTATTACGTTACTTCCATGAATTCCAAAGAACCATAGTAATGATACTAAGAATGGTACAAGTATTGCTGTTCCAAGATTTTCTCCAAACCCTTGTAATGGTGCAGAGATAAACTTAACTACCAATTGATTAAATGAAGCTCCATCAAATGCCTTTGTTATTGCATATGATCCAACTGCAAATATTATTATTGTAAAGATAACAGCAAGAAGTTTTGAGAATGAATCACTAACTGCTGGTGGTACCACATCTGGCATCTTTATCTTTAAGAACTTAACTTTTGTAAACATATTTAAAATTGCTACTGATACAATTGCAACTATAATACATGAGAATAATGATTCAGCACTAAAATTAGTATAGTTTATATGTCCAAAAACAGGTATATTTGCTTCTCCTGCTTTTACTGATGTCATCCATGGAATTAATATTATGTACGATGCTAAAGATACTCCAATACCTTCTAATCCACCATGTCCATATTCTCTCCACAATGCTTGTCCTATTGTTCCACACACAAGCAATCCATACATTGCAAGACATCCCCACCAAATATTTTGGCATATATTCCAGATCACTTGACCTGCTTCTGTATTATTAATAAAGTTTTGATATGATTCTATTTGTAAGTTTTGAACTAATGTAGCTAATGATGCGACGATTATAACTCCTACTAAGCTTATCATCCCTGTAGAAATAGCTTTTACATATTTATTTTGTCCTATTTTATTAGCAATAGGCATTACTTTTTGTTCCATAAAGTCTATAAATTTATTCATATGTCATTCCTCCTACAATATTTGCTCTAAAACCGGTTATGCTTTTATATTACTCTCATTAATCGTTTTCATCTAATCTAAAATTTCCTATAATTCATAGGAAATTTTTAAGTTAAATTAAATTCTTCAAATACAATCTAGATATTAATGCTGTAACCTCATTATAATTTCCACATAGTCTTATCCCCTCTAAAAAGTTAGGATTATTAGATAAATTAATAACATAAGAAATTAACCAATTTATTTTCTTTATATCCTTAGTTCCTTTTGAAATAATAAATAAAACCTTAACCTTTTCTTGATACTTAACTTCATACTCTGGAATAGCAAAACAAACCCTATTTGATTTATTCCACTTGCCCAAGCTATAAACAAACTCTATTCCATTTTTATAAATAGAAACATTATTTTCTTTAACCCTCTCCATTAAAGCTTGGCATTCCTTTTCCTTAATAACCTGTAAATTAATCTCCTTTAAGGTCTCCATTAACCTTTCTTTAAGTAGCTTCTTTTTAATTCTATTTACTTCATTTAGAATTTTACTTTTTTCCACTCCATCAAAATTCTTTCTAATTACCAAATACTTCTTAGAAATAAACTCTGCATCCTCCTTTGATGTAGCGATTACCAAATCATAATCCTTTTTCTCCTTAAGCTCATTAAACCTGCACAGAGTACTAATATTTACATTTTCATTTATCAAAGAAAACTTCAATTCATTGTGTATATAATTTAAATTTGCTCTCCCATCAGAAACCACCAATAATATATCTATTGGCCTTACACCCCTTAAATTTAAGCTCTCCTCATTTGTTATTACAGAAATATATGCCGCTATAAATGACAACTCATTAAAATCAAAGGTAATATTCTTTTCTTTTTCAATTTCTATAACCAAATACTTAGCTAGCCAAAAAGCAAATGGATTTTTATCTCTTATATTTTTTCTCAAAGGATTATGAATTTTTATCCCTCTTTTTATTCTTTCAACCCCAACCATAATATGTAGAGTCAAATCAAAAAATAAATTCTCATACTTTTCAAGCCCTAAATTCTGCATTTTGCTAGCTATAAGTAGCTTCTCTCTATAATAACTATACTCATCTTCACTAATATTTTTATGCTTTCTTATATTATTTTCAATAGTGTGCATTCCCTTATTTATCTCAAATTTATAAGCTATTGCCTCAATCCCCTTATCATTTAAATTCAACTTAAACTCTCCAATAATTTGCTTCACAATATCCTTATATTCTTGCTCAACCAACTTCCCATCATTGTTATAAATCAACTTATCTTTTGCTTCTATTATCAATGCAATATATAGAGTTGCCTTTGTTAATACCAAATATCTTGATTCATACTTCTTATCTTCTAATACTTTTCTAACAATCCTATATATTTGTGATAAATCAACCTCTTCAAAGTACTTTTGCATATCATCAATCTTAATATCTATAAAACTGAATTTTGCAACCTCATATAATAACCCATATCTTTTAACATTATCACAATTTAAAGTTACTACCTCTTTTGTTATTGTAATAGGTGCATAATCTATTGCTAGCTTTGATAAAACCTTTTTAATTTTTAATATATCACTCTGTATAGTTGATTCTGAAATAAATAATGCTTCCGATAAATCAAATATATTACACCCCTCTGTTTCAACTATTAATCTTTTTAATATGTACAATATCCTCTCTTTGTTTGTTATCATTTCAATGTCTGACGATAATTCTTTTACCTCTACTTTTTTTATATGATTTAGCCTGTACCCTTTTCCCTTCAAAGATGTTATTACTTCTTCATTGAAGTAGTTGTTAATCTCTAAAATATCCGTCCTTATTGTCCTATCTGTTACACTTAATACCTTTGCTAATTCTTTTCCCTTTACCCATTCTTCTGTTGAGCTTAAGTATTTAATTATTCTATTTTGCCTCTCTTGTAACATTTACCTCTCTCCTATTCCCCTTAAAAATCCCTTTAAATACTTTTACTTATATATAAAAGTACCCTACAGGATAGACTTTTAACTTACTCTATCCCATAGAGTACATTCTTACTAAATAATTAATATCTCATTATTTTTATAGCTTAAATATCTCAAAAGACTCCTCAAGATTCTTTGAAACACTACTTAATTCTGATGCAGATCTAAGAATTTCCTCAGATGTAGCAAACTGCTCCTCAGAAATAGCAGAAATACTATCACAATTTCCAAGTAACGTCTTAGTACTTTCATTCACCTCTTCAATAGCCCCTAAAATCTCTCCAGTTGCCTTAGAATAGCTTTCAATGCTGTTAAGCACCTCTAATGTACTATTTTTCACATCACCGCTTAAAGCTAATATACTATCAAAATAAGACTTAGCTTCCTTAGACATCTTAACTCCATTTTGTATTTGATCATATGTATCATTAATTGAAGCTACAACATCATTTGAACTTGCATTAACTCCATTAAGAATTTCAGTAATTTCATTTGCAGCCTTTGATGACTCATCAGCCAATTTTCTAACCTCTTCCGCAACTACACTAAAGCCTTTTCCAGCTTCTCCAGCTCTAGCTGCCTCAATTGCAGCATTTAAGGCTAAAAGATTAGTTTGGCTTGAAATACTATTAATTATATCAACAAAATTTGTAATCTCTCTTAATCTATTAGATAACTCTAATAGCTTAGCTTTTGATACTTCAATACTATCATTAGCAACAATAATCTTATCAGTAGATTCTTGAATTACAGCCTCTCCCTTTTCAGCATAGCTATAAGCCTTTTCAGTTTCCATAACAACATTCTCTGTTTTACTTGTAATTTCATTTACCTCTGAATTTATATGCTCTGCTTTATCAAGAATAACTGATACATTAGAATATTGAACCTCAGCCACTTGATTTAGTTCACTAGAGCTTAAAGCAACCTGCTCAGCAGATGCAGTAAATTCCTTAGATTGAATAGTTAAATTATCTGAATATGAAAGTACACTCTTAGAGTTTTCATCAATATTCTTAATCATGCTTTTTAAATTATTTACCATCTCATTCATTGCAGAAGAAATTTTTCCTATTTCATCATCACTATTTACTTCAAT
>JBOFQV010000133.1:0-1908 GCA_051650705.1 Clostridium sp. | reverse complement strand
TGGATTATTTACAGCAATTACAATGATTGTTGGAATAGTAATTGGCTCAGGTATATTCTTCAAAAGTGACAACATTTTAGTTGCTACTAATGGTAATGTAACCATGGGTGTATTAGTTTTCTGCTTAGCAGCACTATGTGTAATTTTTGGATGTCTAAACATTGCAGAACTTGCATCAAGAACAGAAGGAACTGGAGGAATTATTGCCTACGCAGAAAAATTTGTAAGTAAAAAAGCATCTTGTGTATTTGGGTGGTTTTACACCTTATTATATTACCCAACACTTATTGTAGTAGTTGCATGGGTAATTGGTATTTACAGCTGTATGTTATTTGGTATTGATGGCACTTTAGAAAATCAAGTTCTAATTGGAGGAGTATTTATTGTATTTTTATACATAGTAAATTCTCTATCTGCTAAGCTTGGTGGATATTTTCAAAATGCCTCCACAATAATAAAGATTATTCCACTTGTTATGATTGCTATTTATGGACTATTCTTTAGTGATTTTACAGGGTTAACTCCTGAAAACATAGAATTAGTTAAATCTACTTCATGGATAGCTGCAATAGCACCTATTGCATTCTCCTTTGATGGATGGATAGTTGCTACCTCTATTTCTCATGAAGTTAAAAACTCAAAAAGAAATTTACCACTTGCATTAATTATAGGACCTATATTTGTTTTAATAATTTATGTAGCATATTTTGTTGGTATTTCTATTCTAGTTGGTCCTGAAAACATAATGGCACTTGGTGATGAACATGTTAGTGTTGCAGCTAACGCAGTTTTAGGAGCTACTGGTGCAAAGGTTATTTTAGTTTTTGTTATTGTTTCAGTAATTGGTACTGTTAATGGTTTAATTATGGGATTCATAAGATTACCATACTCCTTAGCACTTAGAGAATTACTTCCAAAATCTGATTTTATAAAAGTAATAAATAAGAAATATGAAATGCCTATAAATTCAGCTATAATTTCTTCATTTATAACACTATTTTGGTTTGTAGTTCATTACTTAACTCAAAAACTAAACCTACTACCAAATTCTGATGTATCAGAAATATCAGTAGTTATGTCCTATGTTTTATACTGTATGTTATATATAGCAATATTTAAAATGGGTACAAGCGGTGAAATCAAAGGTTTCTTAAAAGGAAGATTTTACCCAGTTATGGGTATGCTAGGCTCTCTTGTAATACTAACTGGAGGGGCAAAGAATCCACTATTTATTTATTATGCATTATTCTGCATTTTGGTAATAATAACCTCAATTGTATTCTTTAATAAAACACAAGAAAATAAAATGTATTCTGTATTAGAAGATTAAAAATTATGGCTGCAAATTTGCAGCCTTTTCTATTAAACAACTTCATTTTTCATTTCTAAAATAATTTTAACTCTATCAACCTTATCCATTTTTTCATTTCTAACTATTGGGATAATTCTATAATTACAATTAAGAGCTTTTCTTTTCTTTCTAATTTTTTTGTCTCTTATGTTACAAATTGAAATTTGCTCCCTTAATGAGAATATTTCTTTATCATCAAGAACGCTTTCTCTATCAAGCTTAAAGTACTCTTCAACATCAATAATTTTAAGTCCTTCAAAATCAATTGTGATTTTATCAATATTTAATGCCTCTGTAAAAATAACTATCCCCTTAATAAGCTTGTGATATTTATCATTTACAACCTCTTTTAAAACCTCTATAGACTCCCTTAAATTAATTGTAGGATTTTTAATTTCTTTAGTCTTATTCCCATTTGTAACGCACCATTTTCCCCCTCTTTTATCACTTTCTATTTTTCCTTTGCTCCTACAAATATCAATTACAAATATACCATCTTCCCTTACAAATATATAATCAAGCATTCCAACTTCTGACTCTCCACAAAGAATTATCTC
>JBOFQV010000132.1:0-5524 GCA_051650705.1 Clostridium sp. | reverse complement strand
TTAAGCTTTAACACTCTTGAATTTTTATTATTTTTATCTATATCATCCAAAATAATCTGTGGAATCTCATCATGAACCACTGTCCTTACAAAATTCTTAGTGGTCTTTTTCTGTGGAGAGCCAAAAACTTGAAGCAAGTCTCCCTTTTCAATAATCTCCCCCTTCTCCATAACAGCCACATTATTGCAGATTTCACGAATAACATTCATCTCATGAGTAATAATTAAAATTGTAATATTATACTCTCTATTTATTCTCTTAAGTAGCTGCAAAATTGAAGCAGTGGTTTGTGGGTCCAAGGCTGATGTAGCCTCATCACACAATAAAATCTTTGGATTAGTAGCCAATGCTCTTGCTATACCAACCCTTTGCTTTTCCCCACCAGATAATTGGTTTGGATAAGCCTTTTCCTTATCTTGAAGGCCAACATATTCTAAAAGCTCTAAAACCTTTCCCTTAATATCCTCTTTTGGAGTATTATTAAGTATTAAAGGCATTGCCACATTATCAAACACTGTCTTAGATTGAAGAAGGTTAAAGTGTTGAAATATCATACCAATTTCCTTCCTAAGCGCCCTAAGCTCACCTGCTGTTAATGCTCCAACATCCTTATTATCAACAATTACCTTTCCAGAAGTAGGCTCCTCCAAGTAATTAACTAATCTAACTAAAGTGCTTTTCCCTGCCCCACTAAAGCCAATAACACCAAAGATATCACCCTTTTCAATTTTTAAAGAAAGATTTTTTAGAGCATGTACCTCTTCACCCTTTCGCTTAAAAACCTTATTAATATTTTGAAATTCAATCATAACCTCGCCCCCTATTTTACTCCCCCAATATAATCCCTAGTAATTTGATAGGGATTAAGTTGTTTTCATTATACATTCCAAATTTTACCTTGTCAATGTTTTTTAAATTATATTTTTCTCCCTTAATCCACTCTAAATTTATGCTCAACTTTCCTTTTATACAACATAAATCAAACCAAACGCAAAGAAAAAGGGGCTATCCCATTAGCTGGTGAAAAAACACTAGTTGAACAAGCAATAGTTAATGATCTTGATAAACTTATAATCTTATTTTATTTCTTTCAAATTCTTTGTTTATTTTTCATAAAAATTTGATATAATTTATAATACTAAATTTAGTTTACACTAAAGGAGAATAAGATGAAGAAACTAAAAAAGCAAGATTTATGTATAAATAAACCTTATATAAACTTAAAGAAGCTCCCCCTAAAGGTTACTTTTAAAATTGGAGAAATTGATGAAACTGGTTTTAAAAACACCTACATAATTGATCAAACTAACAATTGTCTTTCTAAAAATCAAAACTACACAATTGAATATTCAAATGGAGTACAAAAGCATACATATTTTAGAGAAGAGCTAGATGGCACTCTATTAGTTGAAATTAGCCACATTACAAAGGGAGAAAGCACCACTAAAAAATACAAGGTTTACCTAGTTGAAGATGGTATAAAATATGCCCTTCCATTTACTGATTTTGAGGAAGTTTATGATTATTGCAACAGACTATTTATAGAGACACTAGAAGGAAAGGAAGAATTAACCTACATAGTTTCTGCCTTTAACAGCCTAGAAAAGGAAGACTTCCCTGTTAATCTTTCACTAAATCTTGAAAGACTAAAGGAGTTTAAAGATAAGGTTGACTACAAGAGAAATGTTAATTTCTTTGTTATAAACAACATCCCTCAAGCTACTTCAAAGTATGATATAAATATAGCTTCTAGGGAAGTTACACAAACTGATAGCATTTATGTACTAAGATATGACTACAAGAACAGACTTTATTATATTGTAGAAGCTTCTAAGGTTTCTCTTCAGGAAACTGATATAATTGTTGACTTAAGTGATGAGGGTTTTCCTAAAGTTAGCATATTTATGAATTATGGATTTGGAAAACTATTAGATCTTAAAAATAATGTTATTCCAAATACAAACACCCTTTCACTGTTTGCAAATATTCTTGATTTAGATATTAAAGCTTTAAATTAAGAACAAAGTTTCATAAAAAAAACACTTTATCATAAATCCTAAACCACTGAGTTTGGGATTTATTTTTTGGATCAAAAAGGAGCTGTGCACTATTTTTAGTGCGACAGCTCCTCCTTTAATAAATATCATAATTATTCCATTCTCAACGCCTCTACAGGGTCCTTCTTAGCAGCCATCTTAGATGGAATAAGCCCAGCAATAACAGTTAATATCATACTTATAACTATTAATATAACTCCATGTGTAGGATTTAGGAATGCTATTTGAGATACAGCCACAATAGATTTTACTATTGCATTTATTGGTATTAATAAAATTAAAGTTATGATTATACCAACTGCGCCAGCACCAAAACCAACAATAAAGGTTTCAGCATTAAACACCCTTGAAATATCCTTCTTTGATGCCCCAATGGATCTTAAAATACCAATTTCCTTCGTTCTCTCTAAAACAGAAATATAAGTAATTATTCCAATCATTATAGATGAAACAATTAATGAAATTGATACAAAGGCAATTAACACATAGCTCACCATATCAACAATAGTTTTTACAGATGACATTAACACCTCTACCATATCATTGTAGCTTATTACATTCTCTTCTTTTCCATCATTTTTCATCTTCTCATTATAAGCCTTAATAATATCCCCAATTTCACTCTTTGCTTCAAAGTCCTTAGGGTATATATTAATTCCACTTGGATAGTTTAAATCTACCACTCCAAGATCCTTAAGGTTTTGCTCATAGGTGGAATTTCTAACTCCACTCATAACACTTAAAAGCTCTTTAATACTGTTTTCTGACATACCAGCTAACATTGCTTGCTGCTGTGGTGGAAGAGAGGATATATCAACCTTATTATTTAGCTCATCTTCCTTTGGGAATGGCTTTCCTGTGAAAATATCTATATCCTTATTCCCCTTTTGCTCCTTAACAATTTCACTTTCATTCACCTTGTTTATTACATATTCACTAAGCTCACTTGAATATCCAATTGTTCCTTGTATAGCTGATGAAACAGCTTCTGAATTTGGCTTTATTACTCCAACAACCTTAATATCTAGGGCATTATTTAATAAGCCTTCCATATATTTTTCATCCTCTTTTTTATTTATCCAAATGTTTTGAGGATTTTTATCATAATAGTCACTGTTTAAAATAAGCTTAAAGTTTAAAGCTAAAATATCATCAAAGCTATATTTAGTTGGGTTCTTTGTAGCATCTACCTTTTCCCCTTCATTTATTGCCTTCATTAATTCATCAATTTCCTTTGGATCCTTAAGACCTAAGGCATAAAGGGCAGCATCTGTAACTTGGTTATTCTCATCAACAACAAAAACAACCTCATTAAATTCTGTTGGCCACTTTCCTGCTAATACATCATATTGGCTTTCTAATAGCTTTCTATTATTCATAAGCTCTGTCCAAACCTTCACATTTGAAAAGCTTGGTGCCATTGGTCCAAAATCAGAGTTATTATTCACATTAGTTTTTTCTAAGGCCTCACTTGGATTTACTCTTAAAACTTCATTACCCTTTTGAGAATAAACCTGTAAATCTAAATCATAGGTATATTGTATGTCATTAGCATAATCCTTAATTTTGCTTTCATCCCCTTCAAGGAATTTCTTAAACTCTATAAGGTTATTACTTTTAACCTGAGAGCCCATTGCATTAAGCACATCATTCATTATGCTCATTTCATATACACCATCTGACCCTGTATTTTTATCAAACTCCTGTCCAACCCCACTCATTGTTCCCATCATACTGCTTAAATCCATAGCCTTTTCCTCAACCATAATAGGAAAGGTTGATAAGGTATCCTCTTGCACCTTTGCTATATAATTATTTACTCCAGTTGATAGGGAAAGAATCATGGCAATCCCAATAATACCAATGCTTCCTGCAAAGGCTGTTAATAGGGTTCTTCCCTTTTTTGTTAACAAGTTATTGAAGCTTAATGCTAGTGCAGTTTTAAAGGACATTGAGGTTTTCTTGTTGTCCCCTTCTCTCCTCTCATCCTCTCCATCTGTACACTCTCTTGTATCTCCAATTATTTTACCATCCTTAAGCTTAACAATTCTGTTTGCATACTCCTCTGCAAGCTCTGGATTATGAGTAACCATAATAACTAATTTATCATTTGCTATTTCCTTTAACAGCTCCATAATTTGAACACTTGTCTCAGAGTCCAAAGCTCCTGTTGGCTCATCAGCTAAAAGAATTTCTGGGTCATTTACTAAGGCTCTTGCAATTGCAACTCTCTGCATTTGTCCACCAGACATTTGGTTTGGCTTTTTATGAATATGGTCCCCAAGACCAACCTTCTTAAGCATTTCAATTGCTCTTTCTTTTCTTTCCTTTTTAGAAACACCTGAAAGAGTTAAGGCAAGCTCTACATTAGATAAAACTGTTTGATGGGGAATTAGGTTATAGCTTTGAAATACAAATCCAACTGAGTGATTTCTATAAGTATCCCAATCTTTTTCCTTATATTCTTTTGTAGACACCCCATTTATTATTAAATCTCCACTATCATATCTATCAAGTCCACCAATGACATTTAGCATTGTTGTTTTCCCAGAGCCTGATGCGCCAAGTATTGCTACAAACTCATTATTTCTAAAATTTAAACTTACCCCATCTAGGGCTGATTGTTTAAATCCACCTGTTTCATATGTTTTTATTATGTTTTTTAACTGCAACATATTTTTCCCCTCCCTTTTATATTAATATCATGTTACCATTTTTTAATGAATACCACATTAATTATTAAGAGTATTAACAGTTTTTTTATATTTAATAACTTATTTAATAGCTAAAGTTTTAATAGGACTTACTAATAAAACTATTTTCTCATTATAAACTTTTGCCATAGTTCTTTTTCTCTTCTAAAAGCTCAAAATACCTCTTCTCAAGCTCCATTCTTTTATTTTCATTCTTCTCAATAGAAAGCAAAGAAATCACCTCAGAAAGCCTATTCTGAAGAAGCATTTTCTCCTCCTCTGACCTTCTTACACAAGCATCAATCCTTGGAGAATTCTTAACTCTTTCATATTCCTCAAAACCCCCATTAAACTCAAAAATCTCTCCACACTTAATCTCCAAAACATAATTGCAAACCTTAGAAAGAAAGCTTCTATCATGGGAAACAATCAAAATAGTCTTATCACAATTAGCAAGAGCACACTCTAGAGCCTCCATAGCCTTAATATCAAGATAATTAGTTGGCTCATCCAAAACCAAAATATTATTATCAGAAAGAAGGATTTTGCAAAGAAGTACCTTAACTCTTTCTCCTCCACTTAGGGCTTCAACTCTTTTAAAAACAGAATCTCCCTTAAAGCCAAAACCATCCAAATTAATCCTCACAAAGCTTTCACTAAAGGAGCAATCCCTTCTCACATTTTCCAAGATGGTCATGCCCTCAATAAGCCCTTGAATAGCTTGATCAAAGTACCCAATAACTCCCTTATTTCCAATACGAATATTCTCATTAT
>JBOFQV010000131.1:0-7504 GCA_051650705.1 Clostridium sp. | reverse complement strand
AGGATATTCTAAAAGACCACTACTGTAAGATTCATCCATAAAGCTTTCTTCTTTCCCTAAAACTCCTGGAATTAATCTAAGTATTGAATCCACCACTGGAATTGCAGCCATTTCACCACCAGTTAAAATAAAATCACCTAAGGAAATTTCCATATCTATATGTTCATAAACTCTTTCATCAATTCCCTCATAATGACCACAAATAAAGATTAATTCTGTTTCCTTACTTAGTTCACATGCCATTTTTTGATTAAACTTTTTCCCTTTTGGCCCTAAGAAAATAACCTTCCCTTTATTTGTTTCCTTTGCTTTTCTTAACGAGTCCACTATTGGTTGAGGAGCCATAACCATTCCTGCCCCACCACCATATGGGTAATCATCAACCTTTTTGTGCTTACTTAGGGTATAATCTCTAATATTTAAAAATTCCATATTAATTATTCCCTTTTCTCTTGCTTTTCCAATAATAGAGTGCTCAAAAAGAGAAAACATTTCTGGGAAAAGAGTTAAGATACTAATCTTCATCTTGCCATTCTCCTACTGGTCTTATAACTATTTTTTTATCATCCATATTTATATCCAGCACTATATCTTTTAATACAGGTATTAAAAGTTGTTTAGGGTCCTTAATCCAATATACATCATTGTTTTTAGTTTCTATTACATCAAATATTTTCCCTAAATCATTACCCTCTGTATCAACTACACTACATCCCTTTAAATCTTTTACATAGAATGTGCCTTCTTCAAGCTTTGGCTCATTTTCTCTTTCAACTTCTATGTATTGTCCCTTAAAGGTTTCTGCATCATTCATAGTGTCAACACCTTCAATTTTAAGTATAACTCTATCTTTTTGAAACTTTACACCTAAAATATTTCTTAAAACTCCTCCAACTAAAAGCTTTTTATAAGTTTTAAATTTATTTACATCCTCAGTTAATGGATAAACCTTAACCTCACCCTTTATACCATGAGTATTGATTATTTGGCCTATTTTAAATAAGTTTTCCAAAATTCTCTCACTCCTTTTTAAGATTTTATAATCTACAAAAAGAGTTAGGAATGCACCTAACTCTTTTCATTAAATAATTTCAACTACTACTCTTTTTTCTTCTTTTAATGCTGCGGCCTTTACTACGGTTCTTATAGCTTTCGCTATTCTACCTTGTTTACCAATAACCTTACCCATATCCTCTGGAGCAACCTTAAGTTCTAGAATAATTGAGTGCTCTCCAGCAACTTCATTAACTACAACTTTATCTGGTTGATCTACAAGGGAGCAAGCTATTATTTTAACTAATTCTTTCATAAGCGACTGCAAACTTTATAATAAAGTGTTGCAGAAATCACCTCCAAAAATTACTTATTTAGGCCCGCCTTAACGAAAAGCTTCTTAACGATGTCAGTTGGTTGTGCACCATTAGCTAACCATTTAGTAGCTTTTTCTTCGTTGATCTTTATTTCAGCTGGTTCTGCAACTGGGTTGTAGTAACCAATTTCTTCGATGAATCTTCCGTCTCTTGGACTTCTTGAATCAGCAACAACTACTCTGTAGAAAGGAGCTTTCTTAGCACCCATTCTTCTTAATCTTATCTTTACTGCCATTTTAATTTCACCTCCTTCAAAGGATTATATATATTAACTCATAAAAGGTAATTTGCCAAACAAACCTTTCTTACCAGGTTTAGTTAATGACTTCATTTGTTTCATGCTCTTTTTCATCATGTCATGTTGCTTTATGAGCTTATTAACTTCTTGAATTGTTACCCCTGCACCTTTTGCAATTCTCTTCTTTCTTGAAGAATTATTTGAAATAAGGCTAGGATTTTTTCTTTCTTTTGCTGTCATTGACTGGATTATAGCTTTTGTTCTTGACATTTGCTTTTCTCCAGCTTCAAGGTCTACATTTTGTAGTTCCTTTGAAGACACCCCCATCATATCAAGGATTCCTGATATTGGACCTAACTTTTTCATTTGATCCATTGCAGTTAAATAATCCTCAAAGTTAAATTCCTGCTTCATCATTCTCTTAGTTAAGTCAGCCGCTTCCTTTTCATCAATAGCTTCTTGAGCCTTTTCAATTAAAGAAAGTACATCTCCCATTCCTAAGATTCTTGAAGCCATTCTATCTGGATGGAATACTTCAAAATCACTCATTTTTTCTCCAACACCAGCAAACTTAATTGGCTTACCTGTAATGGATCTTATTGAAAGTGCTGCCCCTCCTCTAGTATCCCCATCAAGCTTAGTTAATATTACTCCGCTTACATCTAAGGCACTATCAAAAGTTTCTGCAACATTTACAGCATCTTGACCTGTCATTGAATCTACTACTAGTAGAATTTCTGATGGATTAACAGCAGCCTTAACATCTTTAAGCTCTGTCATTAATTCCTCATCAATATGTAATCTACCTGCAGTATCAATTATTATTATATTATTTCCATTATCTCTTCCGTGAGCTATACCTGCCTTTGCAATATCAACTGCTGGTAGTTTATCTCCCATTGAGAATACTGGAACATCTATATTTTTCCCAACAACCTCTAATTGTTTTATAGCTGCTGGTCTATATATATCACAAGCTACTAAAAGTGGCTTTTTGTTTTGCTTTCTTAAATTTAGTGCAAGTTTACCACACATTGTAGTTTTACCTGCCCCTTGTAGCCCAACTAACATTATAACTGTTGGACCTGAGCTTGAGTAATTTATCTTACTTTCGCTTCCACCCATAAGATTCGTAAGCTCTTCATTTACAATCTTAATTACTTGTTGACCTGGTGTTAAGCTTTCTAAAACCTCACCACCAACACATTTTGTACTTACAGAAGAAACAAAATTCTTTACAACCTTATAATTAACATCCGCTTCTAATAAAGCAAGCTTTACTTCTCTCATAGCTTCTTTTATATCTTTTTCATTAAGCTTCCCTTTTCCTTTAAGTTTTTTAAAGGTATTTTGGAGCTTTTCTGCTAATCCTTCAAAAGCCATATTAAACCTCCTGTTATTTCTTATAAATCATTTAACTTAGATTTGAATTCTTCACATTCTTCTTTAGTTATTGAATATCTATTTCTAAGTTCATCTACAAGACCTATAATCATCTTTTCTCGATTTATACTCTTTTGAAGTAAGTTTAGCTTACTTTCATAGGATAGTAGTTGTTTATAACATCTTTTAATCAGATCATGTATGGCCTGCCTACTAGTGTTATTCAATTCTGCTATTTCTGCTAAGGATAAATCTTCTTCGTAGTACATTTCCATTACACTTTTCTGTTTTTCTGTTAATAACGCACTATAATAATCCATAAGTAGTGCTATCTCAACTCTATCTTCCATAAAATCACCTTACCCACAAAAGAGATTATATATGATATATGATAGGGTGTCAAGTATTTTTACTTAACACCTTATTTTTTTTAAAATAATGCTTCCACAAAGCTTTCAGCATCAAACTCTTGAAGGTCATCAATTCCTTCTCCAACCCCAATATATCTTACTGGAATATTTAATGCTCTCTTTATTGATATAACAACTCCACCCTTAGCTGTTCCATCAAGCTTTGTTAATATAATACCATCTATCGGACATGCCTCCATAAAGTTTTTAGCTTGAATCACAGCATTTTGTCCTGTCGTTCCATCTAAAACTAATAAAGTTTCACGTGGTGCACCCTCATACTCTCTTTCAATAATTCTATTAATTTTTGAAAGTTCATTCATAAGATTCTTTTTATTATGAAGTCTTCCTGCTGTATCACAAATTAAAAGGTCAACATTTCTTGCCTTCGCTGCTTGAACAGCATCAAATACAACAGCTGCTGGGTCAGACCCTTCACCATGTTTAACAATATCAACTCCTGCTCTTTGGCTCCACACTTCAAGTTGATCTATGGCTGCAGCTCTAAAAGTATCTGCTGCTGCAAGTAATACTTTCTTACCTTCAGCTTTATTTTTAGCTGCAAGTTTTCCAATAGATGTTGTTTTACCAACTCCATTTACTCCAATAACAAGTAAAACTTTCTTATCCTCTTTAATAGCCTCTTCATTCACTCCTTCAAGAAGCATTTCTTTTATAACTTCTTTTAAAGCTGGATAAACCATTTGTGGATCATTAATTTTTTCTTTTCTTATTTTATCCCTTAGGTTTTCAATAATATCCATTGTAGTATCCATTCCAATATCAGATGTTATTAAAATCTCCTCAAGTTCTTCATATAAATCCTCATCAATTGTTACTGCAAGCTTTAATGCCTCATTAATTTTATCAGTTAATCCATCCTTAGTTTTTTGAAGTCCATTTTTTAGCTTATCAAATAAATTTCCAAACATAAATTACCTCCTAATTATTTTCCATATCAACTGAAACAACCTTTGATACTCCCTTTTCCTCCATTGTAACTCCATATAGAACATCACAGGCTTCCATTGTACCCTTTCTATGGGTAATTACAATAAATTGAATGTTTTCTGAGAACTTCTTTAAGAACTCTGCATATCTATATACATTTGCATCATCAAGTGCCGCCTCAATTTCATCTAATATACAGAATGGTGTTGGCTTCATCTTTAATATAGCAAACAATAATGCTATTGCAGATAATACCTTTTCTCCCCCAGACATTAGATTAATGTTTTGAAGCTTTTTCCCCGGTGGCTCAACATTTATATCTATATTAGCAGTTAGCTCATCACCATCTCCTAATATAAGCTCTGCATTACCACCTTTAAATAGTTCCTTAAAGGTTTCCTTAAAGTTCTCATTAAGTATTTTAAAGTTTTCTTTAAATAACTCCTTCATGTTATCTGTCATTTCACTTATAACACTTAGAAGCTCTTCTTTTGCTCTTTCTAAATCCTGCTCTTGAGTTGTCATAAAGTTATATTTTTCACTAACCTCTTCAAACTCTTCAATAGCTGCAAGATTTACAGTTCCAAGAGAAGTTATTTTCCTCTTTAATGAGTAAATATCCTCCTTAACTTCTGAAACATTATCAATTTCTTCAGCCTTTTCTAATGCTTCAACAAAAGTTAAATCCATTTCCTCATTAAGCTTAGTATAATGGTTCTCTCTCTCCATTTCCACCTTTGCTTTATTAATTTCTCTTTTATTAACTTCCCCTTCAAGCCTATTTATTATATCTACTAATTCTAGAATTTTTGAATCAATAACCTTTTCATCCTCTTTAAGCTTACCTTTTTGCATTTCCTCTTCCTTAAAGATTTCATCAAGTTCATTAATTCTTTCTTGCAATTCTTTAATTTGATTTTGCTTTTTATCTATATTATCATTTAATACATTTATTGCAAAATTCTTTTCTTCTGTTTCCTTCTTAATATTATTTATTGAATTCTTTATCTCTTTTAATTCTTGAGCTTTTCTTGATATATCATTTTTTATTGATATTATGATTTCATCTAAGGATGCCTTATTAACCTTAAGCTCTGTTAATAACTCCTTAGAGTCATTAATACTTTCCCTTTCCACTTGAAGAGATTTTTCTAAAGCTACTGCCTTTTCTTTATTTTCAACTTTCTTTTCTTCTAACTCTATTAACTCATTCTTACATTTTTCTAAATTGATTACTGCATTCTGAGACTCATTTTCCATTCTTACAAGTTCATTTTTACTAACTTCTAATGAGGTTGATAATTTTAAGTATTCATTTTTAAAGTTTTCTATTTCCCCATCATTTTTCGCAATATCAATTTGTGTATTATGAATTTCTTCTTTCAGGTTAATTATTTCTTCATCCCTATTTTTAATTTCTTCCTTTAAAGAATTTATTTCTTTATTTAACCCTTCTAATTTAACTTTTTCACTTTCTAAAGTTTTTGCTAAATCTTGAAGTTCTCCTTTTCTGCTAAGTATATTGGTTTTATTAACCTTAATACTTCCTCCTGTTAAAGCTCCTCCAGAATTTATTACTTCTCCATCTAAAGTTACTATTTTACCAGAGTAATTTATCAACTTAGCTATTCTAAGGGCTGAGTCCATATCCTTTGCAATAATTGTTTTTCCTAATGAATATTCAACTATATTTTTATATTTTTCAGGATATGAAATAATTTCTGATGCAATTCCTACATATCCAGAATCATTTTTAACCCTATTATCTAAGACTATTTTCTTACCTCTAATAATATTTAAGGGTAAGAATGTGACTCTTCCAAGCCTATTATTTTTTAAGTATCCTATTAAACTTTTTGCAATTTCTTCATTTTCAGTAATAACATTTTGAATTGCTGCCCCAAGGGCAATATCCATTGCAATAATATGCTCCTTGTTTATATCTAAAATTTCACCTAACACCTTTGTACCTTCAGCCTTTGGTGTTAATCCCTTAGATATATTTTTCATAAGGTTCTTAACTGAGAAATTATATCCCTCATACCCTTCCTCTAAGTCATTTAAAACCTTCACGTTAGCATTTAACCCTGTAATATTATGAGCAACACTTTTATATTTATTCTCTAAAGAAGTAAGCTTTGAATTAGATTGTGCTAACTCTCTCCTTCTTAAGTTTATTTCCTTATCTAAACCTTCAATTCTTTCTTTTAAGTTTTCTTTGTTTAAATTTAATTCCTTTAAGGTTGCAGCATTTATTTTAATATTATTTTCTGCTGCAACAATAGATGCCTTTAAGATTTCCTTGTTCTCTTCTTTACCTTCTAATTCTTTTGTTAAAATAACAATTTCATTTTTAATTGATGAATTTCTATTAAATAATTCAAACTCATCATCCTTTAATGCTTTAAGCTCTTCTTCTATTGATGCTATTTTTTGCACTGCACCAAAATTCTTTTCTTCAACAGATAAAATTTCCTTATTTACATTTGATTGTTCTTGTAACTTTTCTTTTACTTCACCCTCAATTATATTCTTTTCATTTTCAAGCTTTTCTATTTTTTCCCTTAAGCTTAAAATATGACTTTCATTCTTTTCTATAACTTCCTGTGCATTTGAAATTCTTTCTTTGAAAAGTTCAATATCACTTAAGGATTGTGAAATAGACTCCTTTTTAAGGTAATATTCGTTCTTCTCTTCATTATTTTTCTTATCTATTTCTTCTATTTTCTCTTCAATTTCCTTCAGTTTTTCTCTGTTTTCAACTAACTCATTCTTTTTATTATGTAACTCATCTCTTTTTTCTGATAAAGCTTTTGAATAATCCTCTAATTCCTTCTCGATTTTCTGAATGTAGTGAACTATTAAATTAATTTCTTTTTTCTTTAGATTGTCATCTAAATCTTTAAATTTCAAAGCCTTTTCTCTTTCAATTCTAAGAGGTTCAATTCTTTCTTCATATGTAAAGATAATATCTCTAATTCTAACTAAATTCTCATCTGTGTTAGCTAGCTTTTTTTCCGCTTCACCTTTTCTTGATTTAAACTTTACAATTCCCGCAGCCTCTTCTAAAAGTGACCTTCTCTCCTCAGGTTTACCACTCAAAATAGCCTCAATTTTACCTTGTCCTATTAATGAATACCCTTCTTTCCCTA
>JBOFQV010000130.1:0-16605 GCA_051650705.1 Clostridium sp. | reverse complement strand
ATGGCTAAGGAGAACTTATCAGCTAAATTAGTTACTTTAGAGGAAGAGGAGTTATTAAATAACTATTTATTTGAATTTAAGAGGAATAATATAAAAAAAATTATTATTGTTCCATTTTTGATGGTATTGGGATATCACTTTAATGAGGATATAAATATACGAATAGTTAAAAAGATAAAAGAACTTGGATTTGAAGTTAAAGTTTCAGATAAACCTTTAGGTTATTATAGAAATATAAGACAATTGTTCTTTAAATAAATTATTAGGCATGACGTATTAAGTCATGCCTAATAATTTATTTAATTGACTGTAAAGTATCATTTATAGAGTTTGATTTACTATTATAAGATTAAGAATGTGTGTTTAGGATTATGTATATTGGTGTATAATAGAAATGGGAGGGGATATGATGGCAAATGGATATGAACATAGAGATTACCCAGAAAAAGCTTGGAGTATTTCAAGAATGAAGGTAATAAAATCTTGTCTTAGAGAATATTATTATCAGTATTATGCATCACATAATGGATGGGATTATTCATCTTCATATGAAAGCAAGATAGCCTGGAGATTAAAAAAGTTAACAAATATTTGGATGCTATTTGGAAATAAACTACATGAAGGCTTTAAAGGAACTATAAATTTTAGAGATAAAAAAACAGCAGTTAAAATAGATAATGAATACGTAAAGAGTTATGTTAGGAAGGGATTAAATAAAGTAGTTAAGGGGAGTATACACAAATTTTCTAGTGGAGAATGGGATGAGTATCCAAATGGAGAGATGCTTCAGGAATATTATTATGGAGACAAGTTAGAAGCTTGCACAATTGATGAAGTAAAGCAAAGAATAGAAATTTGTGTTGAGAACTTTTTTAATTCTAAAACATATAGAGACATATTTTCAAAAGAAGAAGTTAAGGTTTTAGAAAATGATGAAAATACATTTAATTACTTTGAGGAACAAGGATTAAAAGTTTTTGCATTAATAGATACATTATATGTGGACGAAATGGGAAACTTTATAATAGTGGACTGGAAAACGGGAAACTATAATGAAGAAGATAAGGAGCAGTTATTAGTTTATGCTCTTTATGTAATGGAAAAATATAAAGTTCCACTTGATAAAATAATTGGAAGAGTTGAATATCTTCTAGGTGGAGAGCGAGATGAATATACATTTACTAATGAGCAAGTTGATTATATAAGAAATAGAATTGCCCAAGATATAAATGTAATCAATGCTTTTTTAATAGATGTAGAAGAAAATAAACCAGTAGGAAAAGAAGGTTTCTTAAAAACAGAGCAAAATTTCAAGTGTAAGAGTTGTAAGTTTAGAAGATTATGTGAGGAGGAGGAAAAAGATGAGGCTAATAGATGTTGTTCAATTGAGTAGTAGTAAATTCTTAAATATGTATAAGTTAAAGCTTATTACAAAATCAGGTAAACCAAAGGATTATTTTGTTGCATCTAGAAGAACAATAGACAAATTGTCTTGTAAAACAAAAAAGCACAATATTTGTGATGGAGTAATGATTTTACCAATAACAGAAGAGGGAGAAATAGTTCTATTAAAACAATTTAGACCTGCTATTGGGGATTATTTATATGAGTTGCCAGCAGGTATGGTAGATCAAGGAGAAACAGTAGAAGAGGCTGCTAAAAGAGAATTGTATGAGGAAACTGGATTAGCTTGTATAAGCTATGAAGAAATTATAAAACCAAGTTATTCATCAGTAGGGATTTCAGATGAAACTACAGCCATTGTTAAAATGAAGGTTAAGGGTGAAATTACAAATAAAAATATTGAGGATGATGAAGACATTGAAGTTTTTAAAATAAAACTTAAGGATGCAGCAGAGTTTGTAAGAAAAAATAATTTTTCAATAAAATCAGCAATTATATTAACATTTTTAAAGGGTGAACATATTTAAATAGTTCACCCTTTAAAAATATTATGATAAAATAAAGAAAAACGTTTGCAGTAGGTGAGTATTTTGAAATATATAATGGCATTAGATCAAGGAACAACATCATCAAGATGTGTTATATTTAAAGAAAATGGAGAGATAATTTCCATGGCACAAAAGGAATTTGCTCAAATATATCCAAAAGCCGGATGGGTGGAGCATGATCCTGTTGAGATTTGGTCAACACAGTATTCAGTTGCAGTAGAGGCAATGGCAAAGGTGGACTTGGAAAGTGAAGATATAGCAGCTATTGGTATAACAAATCAAAGAGAAACTACAGTTGTGTGGGATAAAAATTCAGGAGAACCAATTTATAATGCAATTGTATGGCAGTGTAGGAGAACAACAGATTATTGTAATAAATTAAAATCTGAAGGATATGAGAATTTGATAAAAGAAAAAACAGGATTAATTTTAGATCCATATTTTTCTGCAAGTAAAATAAAGTGGATATTAGATAATGTAGAAGGCGCTAGGGAAAAGGCAGAAAGCGGGGAACTTCTTTTTGGTACAATTGATACATGGCTAATTTGGAAGCTTACTAATGGAAAGGTTCACGCAACAGATTATTCAAATGCCTCAAGAACTTCACTTTTTAATATAAGAACATTAGAGTGGGACGAAGAGCTATTAAGGATTTATAATATTCCAATATCTATGATGCCAAAGGTGAAAAATTCTAGTGAGGTTTATGGAGAAACTAATGAGAAACTATTTGGTGGTAAAATAAAAATATCAGGTGTTGCAGGTGATCAACAAGCTGCACTATTTGGTCAAGCTGCCTTTAATGATGGAGATGTTAAAAACACATATGGTACAGGGTGTTTCATGTTAATGAATTTGGGAGAAAAATTTATTTCATCAAAACATGGATTATTAACAACTATAGCTTGGGGAATAGATGGGCAAATTGAGTATGCTTTAGAGGGAAGTGTATTTGTAGCTGGAGCAGCAATACAATGGTTAAGAGATGAGATGAGAATGATAAAAGAAGCTAAGGAAACTGAAGAGTATGCTCTTGTAGTTAATGATACAAATGGAGTTTATTTTGTTCCAGCATTTGTAGGATTAGGAGCACCTTATTGGGATCCTGAGGCGAGAGGAATACTAATAGGATTAACTAGGGGAAGTAAGAAGGAACATATAATAAGAGCTGTTTTGGAGTCGTTAGCATATCAAACATATGATGTTTTAAAGGCAATGGAGGAGGATTCTAATATTAAAATAAGAGAGTTAAAGGTTGATGGAGGAGCATCGGTTAATAATTTCTTAATGCAATTTCAAAGTGATATTTTAAATGTTCCTGTTAAAAGAGCAGCACTTTTAGAAAGTACAGCACTTGGAGCAGCAAATTTGGCGGCTTTAGGAGTTGGGTTATTTAATAATAAGGATGAAGTGGCAGAAAAACTTAAGCTTTCTAAGGAATTTGATCCTACTTTGAGTGGTGAAGAAGTAGAAAAAATTATAGCGGGGTGGAAAAAGGCTATAAAAAAATGTATTATGGATTAAATAAAACAGCTTATTTGTATTTCAAATAAGCTGTTGTTTATATCTAAAAATAATTAAAGGGTAGACCCAATCATATTTTATGTTGTGGTCTACCCGGTTATGTCTTTATTACTTAACTATATTATAATAGATAAAAGATTAGTTGTAAAGAATTTTGTAGAAAAAAGTAATAAAATTTGCAATAAAATGGCGAAATATAAGATGATATGTTACTAAATATGGTGAATGCGAATGTAACATAATATTAACAAAAAAATATTTGTATCTTTACAAAAAACAGTTGTATTCTAATAAAGGACATGGTAAAATTTACAACAAGAGAAATCTTAATTGTACAATTTACAAAACTTTAAGAGTTACTAAATAACTTTTTAATTGGGGTGGTTTTTATGAGATTTATGAGTACAAGAGGGCTAGAGAGCAATGTGCTTTCAGCAGATGCAATAATTAGAGGAATTGCAAAGGACGGAGGGCTATACGTTCCAGGTGAATTCCCAAACCTATTTGAAACACTAAAGGATAATATAGAATTATCTTATGAAGAGTTAGCTGTTAAAATCATTGGAGAGTATTTTACTGATTTTTCGAAAGAGGATTTAGAAGAAGCAATTAACTTAGCTTACAATAATAGATTTAAGGTGGAAACACATGAGGAATTTCTAGAATTATTTCATGGACCAACTTGTGCATTTAAGGATGCGGCATTATTATTTCTTCCACAAATAATGAAGAAAGCTAAGAAATTAAAATCTTTAGAAGACGAGATTGTTATTCTAACGGCCACCTCTGGAGATACTGGTAAAGCTGCTTTAGAAGGATTTAGCAAAGTTAAAGGATTTAAGGTGGTTGTATATTATCCTAAAGATGGTGTTAGTCCAATTCAAGAAAAGCAAATGGTTTCTCAAGAGGGGGACAATGTTTTAGTTGTTGGAATAGATGGTAATTTTGATGATGCTCAAAGAGGGGTAAAAATAATATTTGGTGATGAAGATTATAAAAATACTCTTAAAGAAAAAGGTATTGCTTTATCATCAGCTAATTCAATAAATATTGGAAGATTAGTGCCACAAATAGTGTATTACTTCTATGGATATTTTGATTTAGTTAAAAAGGGGCAAATTAAATTAGGTGAAAAGATTAATGTTGTAGTACCAACAGGTAACTTTGGTAATATATTAGCAGCTTTTTATGGGAAGAAGATGGGGCTACCTGTAGATAAGCTAATATGTGCGTCAAATGAAAACAAGGTTTTAACTGATTTCTTCTTAACAGGAATTTACGATAGAAGAAGAGAGTTAAAATTAACGGAGTCTCCTTCTATGGATATTTTGGTTTCATCAAATCTTGAGAGGTTATTGTTTGAAGCATGTAATAGAGACGGAAATGTAGTAGATCAGTTAATGAAAGAATTAAATGAAGAGGGAGTTTATAATATAAACTTTAATATGAGAGAATTTTTAAATCAATTCTATGGTGCATATGCAACAGAAGAAGAGGTTAAGGAAAATATTAAAGATGTATTTAAGGAAAAGGGATACCTAATTGATACTCATACAGCAGTTGGTAATGTAGTTTGGGGAAAATACAAGAAATCAACTGGTGATGATAAAAAGGTATTAATTGCAGCAACTGCAAGTCCTTTTAAATTCCCAAGAAGCATATGCAATTCTTTAGAAATAAATGTAGATAATGTTGATGACTTTAAGGTGCTTAATGTTTTAAGTGAGGAAACAAAAAATGAAATTCCAAAGAGCTTATCTGAGCTTGAAGGAAAGGATGTTCTTCATAATGTTAAGTGTAAAGTAAGTGAAATGAGAAATGTACTTGAGGAGTTTTTAGGAGGGGAAAAGTAGCATGGTAAAGGTAAGAGTACCAGCAACATCGGCTAACATGGGGCCAGGCTTTGACTCGCTAGGAATTGCTCTGAAAAGATATAATATATTTTCCTTTAAAGAAACTGAAATGGGGCTTAGTTTCAAAGGAATTCCTGTTGAATTTTGTAATGATAATAATATAATTTATAAAGCTATGATTAAATGCTTTAATAAGAATGGATATGAACCGAAGGGATTAGAAATATCAATTGAAACGCAAGATATTCCAATTTCTAGAGGGCTTGGAAGTAGTTCAAGTTGCATTGTTGGGGGATTATTCGGTGCAAATGAATTAATGGGCAAGCCATTTTCAAGAGATGAGTTATTTCAAATGGCTGTTGAAATGGAAGGACATCCAGATAATGTGGCACCAGCAACACTTGGGGGCATGGTTGCATCAATTATGGAAGGGGAAGTTGCCTTCTATGATAAGGTTCCACTAAAAGATGATTTGGAGTTTGTTGTAATAATACCAAACTTTAAGCTTGAAACTAAGCAAGCAAGGGGCGTACTTCCAAAAGAAATAAGCTTGAAGGATGGAATATTTAATGCATCTAGAACAGCACTTATGGTTACATGTTTATTCAATGGAAATTATGAATTATTAGGGCGTGCTTGTAACGATTCTTTCCATGAAAAATATAGAAGTAGTTTAATTAAAGGCTTTAATGAGATTAAGAGTGAAGCTAAGAAAATTGGGGCTTTAGCTACATTCTTAAGTGGGGCTGGGCCAAGTATAATGGCTATTGTAAAAAAAGGTGATGAAAGCTTTAGCAATAAGATGAGAGACTTTCTTAGAGAAAACAATTTTAATTATGAGGTTTCTCAATTAGCGATAGATAATCAAGGGGCTACTATTATAGAAGGTGAAACAAATGAAAAGTGATTTTTTATTAATTGACAAAAGAGTTCTACCAGAGGTATATGAAAAGGTAGTAACTGCTAAGAGGATTTTAAAAGATGGTAAGGTTAAAGAAATTACAGAGGCTACGAAAATGGCGGGTATTTCTAGAAGTGTGTACTATAAATATAAAGACTTTGTATTTGAGTTTGCAGAAAGTACACAAGGTAAAAAGGTAACTTTTACAATGGTTGTTCAAGATAAAAAGGGAGTATTATTAGAAATAATAAATCATATTTCTGATGAGGGGGCAAATATACTTACTATTAATCAAGGATTACCTATAAATAATTTTGCTAATATAAGCATAACGATTGATATAAGCACTTTACATGGGGATATTAACAGTTTACTAAATTATTTAAATAGTATGGTAGAAGTTGAAAAGGTTGATTTAGTAGCGATGGAATAGTAAAGAAAAAAGTACTTGAATAGGTTTCAAGTACTTTTTTATGTTGAAATTTCTTTTAAAATAATTTCAGCGCCTTTTGAATAATTAAAGTTAGAATATGGTTCAACACTTTTTAAAAGACTCCATAAAGCATTCCACAGTTTAACGCTAAATAGATAATTATTTAATTTTTTTAAGTTATAATCATTACATTCACCAAAATAAGTTGATAAAAGAATCTTTTTTGAATTTTCATCCATCATCCATGAGATGGTAGCAAGATCCCAAAAAATATCTCCCATTGCAGAAAACTCTAAATCTATGATAAAACATTTCTTATTATCATAAATTATGTTAGATGGATTTAAATCATAATGACATAAGCCTATAGTTGTATCATTTTTATATGTATTATATATTTCATCACTTTTTACAAGTAATGGAGCCATATCTACAGGAAAATCTATTTTATTATCAATGCATTTATTATAACGAGTATGTATGCTTTTAAAAGGATTTTTTTCTTTATCAATTTTTAATGAGTGAAACCTCTTTAATGAGAAACAAAGTGATTCTATGAAGGCTTCCGAATTTAAAGTCTCATAATCAGGAGTATCTCCATCAAGCCAATGAGTTAAAAGATCACCAGTATTTTCGTCTAGATGAACTATGTTATAGGAAATTTCTTGTGAGTTAGTTAAATTTAAAACTTCTTTATAAAATGGAAGACATTCTTTAGAAAAATTTTCTCCTTTGAGGGATAAAAAATAATCCATTCCTAAATAATTCATTTTATAATTATAATTATTTAATCCATTTAGCTTTAATATTTTAGTTATGAAGCCTACATTCCATTTTAGAGAATTAGTTATATAATTGCTAATTTTTGAATCTAAGTGCATATGTTTCATTCCTTTATGTTATTAAATAAATATTGCTTATAGTATTACATAATAAATATAAAAATATTATATCATAAATTATGGTATATTTAGAAATAAATTAAGATATAAAATAAATTACACCACTAGTTACTAGAATTTATTAAAAGGTGGTTCTTAACATTAAAGTGACATAAAAATATAATAATATTAAAAAGAAGTATAAGACCATAGATTAATTCTTAAAGGATTTGAATTAATATGATAAAATATATAGTAAGACAGTTATGTAATGGTCTTTTGGAGGGGGAACTTATGATTAATGGTATAAGACCTGTTTGGGCAGAAGTAGATTTAGATTGTATTAAAAATAATATAAAAGAAGTAAGAAAAAAAGTATTAGATAAAGAGATAATAGCAGTTGTAAAGGCGGATGCATATGGACATGGAGCAGTTGATGTAGCGCCTGTTTTATTAGAGAATGGAGCAGATTCTTTAGCTGTAGCTGTTATTACTGAAGCTTTAGAATTAAGACAAAGTGGAATAGAGAGCAAAATAATTATTTTAGGATATACGCCAGTTTCTATGGGCAAGGAAGTCATTGAAAATGATTTTGAACAAACTGTATATTCTTATGAGTATGCTTATGAAATAAATAATATTGCAAAAGAGCTTGGTAAAACAGCAAAAGTTCAAATAAAGATAGATACAGGAATGGGGAGATTAGGATTTCTTCCTAATGATAAGAATATAGAAGAGGTCATAAAGATAAGTAAGTTGTCTAATGTGAAAATTACAGGTATTTTTACGCATTTTGCAACAGCAGATGAGTTTGATAAGTCATATTGCAATGAGCAGGCAGAAAAATATAAAAAATTTATTGATAAATTAGATGAAAATAATATTGATTATGGAATTAAACATTTAGGAAATAGTGCAACTATTTTGGATTTAGATGAATACTATTATGATGGCGTTAGACCAGGAATAATACTATATGGATATTATCCATCTAATGAAGTGAAAAAAGAGTATTTAAACCTAAAACCAGCATTAACACTTAAAAGTAAAGTTGTTCATATTAAGGCTTTAGAAGATGGAAGTTATATAAGTTATGGAAGAGCATATAAAACTCAAGGGCAAAAGATAATTGCTACACTTCCAATTGGATATGCAGATGGATATACTAGGGCTCTATTTAATAAGGCAAAGGTGATAATAAACGGTGAACTTGCACCTGTTGTTGGGAAAATATGTATGGATCAATGTATGATTGATATTTCTCATATAAATAATGTTGAAATTGAGGACGAGGTTATTCTAATTGGAGAAGATGGGAATGTTAAGTTTAATGCAGATGATTTAGCAGAGGCAATTAATACTATTAATTATGAAGTTATATGTATGATTGGGAAAAGAGTTCCTAGAGTATATATAGAAAATGATGAAATAGTTAAAACAAGAAATTATTTATAGAAAGGATTTTAAGATGTTCAAAGATTTAAAAATTATCCAAGGTGAGGTTGTTTATATTCAAATAGTGAACTATATTAAAAAACTTATAGATAATGGATTATTACCAAAGGGTACTAAAATACCTTCATCTAGAGAACTTGGAATGATTTTGAATGTTGGAAGAAATTCTGTGATTCAAGCATATGATGAACTTATACTTTCTAATTATATTGAAACTGTAAAAGGTAGAGGTACTTTTGTTATAAAGGAAGGGAAGAGAGAAGATAGTACATGGAATATAAATTGGAATAATAAGATGAATTCATATAGTGAAGTTGCATTGGATTTGGACATGATTAAAAGTGAAAAAACATGGAAAAAGGGAATGGTTTCATTTAAAAGTATAGCTCCATTAGGGGATTTATTTGATTTAGAAGAGGTGAAAAAGGCCTTTCATAGTAGGATTTCAGTGGAAGAGCATAGGATTCTTAATTATGGATATGCAAAGGGGTATAAACCATTAATTGAATATTTAGAGAAGTATATGAAAACTAAAGGTATGTGTAATGAAGAAAAGAGTACTATAGTTACAAATGGTTTTACAGAGGCCTTTGATTTAATACTAGCTTCCTTTACTAATAAAGGAGATTTTATATTATGCGAAAATCCAACTCATAATACAGCAATAAAAATTATGAAATGTTATGGACTAAACATAATTGGAGTTAAAATGAATAAGGATGGCGTTGACATTGAGGATTTAAAAGAAAAGCTTCTTAAATATAACTTTAAGTTTGCCTTTTTCATTCCATCTTATCATAATCCAACAGGAATAGTTACTCCTTTGAGCAAAAGAATAGAATTATATAATTTATTGAAAAATCAAGGAGTACCAATAATTGAGGATGGCTTTAATGAGGAGTTATTTTATGAAAGTTCTCATGTTTCATCAATAGCGGCATTAGAGGGAAAAGCAAAAGGTGTAATTTATATTGGAAGCTTTTCTAAGGTGCTTTTTCCAGGCCTAAGAATTGGATGGATTTATGGAGATAATAAAATAATAAATATTCTTGAGAGTGTGAAAAGGTGTAGAAATATACATACATCCTTTTTAGATCAAGGGCTACTTTTTGATTACTTAAATAGTGGAGCATTTGAAAAATATATAAAAAAAGTTAGAAGGATTTATAAGGAAAAGTATGAGTTTACGGTTAATTGCTTAAATAAATATATGTCAAATGCAAAAATATGGGGTCAAGGTGGATTATATGTATATGTTACTTTAGCAGGGGTTAATACAAGGGATTTATTAAATAAATGTTATGATAAAGGTGTTATTTTCATTGATAGTAGTATGTTTGATATAAATGGAGAAGTTGGTGATTCATTAAGAATAGGGTTTACTCGTTTAGAAAATGGAGATATAGAAAAAGGTATAAAAATAATTTCTGAAAGTATATAGTTATAATTCAAAAAGGAACGAGAATTTAAGTTCCTTTTTTATTTTCTTCCTCAGCTTCTCTTTCCTTTTCCCATTTCATTTCAAAATGAATAATTAATGTTAATAAGCCTCTTAAAAGAGTTATTCCTCCAAGGAAAAATAATTCTTCAATACTTTTGGCTAAAACAGTTTTTAATATTTCGGCTGCTAATTTAAATTCAAGCCCCATAGCCATAGAATTTGCAAATTCATATCTTATTGGGTATTTTTCTTTTTTTATTAGGGAAAGAATATATTTATAAAAGGCTTTAGAAGAACCAATACAAATTATAATTACTCCCATAATTTCAAATATATTTATTATGATAGGTAGATATGTTTCAAGTAAATTTTCTAACATGATTACCTCCTAAAGTATATGTCTAAATAATAATATGGTAAAAAAATAATATAAATATACATAGGTGTGAATAAAGTATAAAAAAGTTTTCAAAAAATAAATTTATTTTTTACCGTTTTGAAACTTTGTTTGGTTAACAATCAATTATAATAAAGTGTATTACTTTAAAATTACTATATAAATGTGGTAAACTAATATGTACAGAAAAGAGAGAGGTAGCTTTTATGAATTTTTTTAAAAATTTAAAGCTTACTAAGGAGAAGATTTTTAACAGAGAGGATACAAATGATATGCAGAATAGAAAAAGTAAAAAGGAAAAAAAGCATAGAAAAATAAAGTGGAAAACAGTATTAATATTTTTAGTTTTTGAATTTTTCTTTTGCTTAATAACAGCCCCATTTATTTTATTATATGGACCTTTTGAAAATTCAAAAAGAACCTTTGTTGGAGCAGCTATGACAAGTATGTCAAAGCAATGGTTAGCAACAACCTTTTTATCCCAAGAACGTATTGATGAAATTTTAAATACAACAAATGAGAGTGATAAGGTTGCGGCTGAAGATGAAGGAGAGATAGAAGTAACAATTCCAACAAAAAGAGATGATTCTTTAGAGTTATTTACTTTTGAAAATTATAAATTTAAAGGGTATTATTTAGTTGTTAATGATCCTAAGAGAATAGAAGTAGCTCATACCAATAAGTTACTTAAGGAAGGACAAACTACCTCGCAAATGGCTAAAGATACTGGAGCTGTTGCTGCAGTTAATGGTGGAGCATTTCAAGATACATCAAGTACATCAACATGGTCAGGAAATGGGGGAACTCCCGCAGGGATAATTGTATCTAACGGGGAAACGGTATATAATGATGTACCATCAAGTGAGTTAATAAGTGGTGTTTTTGCAATGACGAAAGAAGGGAAAATGTTAGCAGGGGATTATACAATAGCGCAGCTTAAAGAGCAGAATGTTACACAAGCTCTTACTTTTGGGCCAGTACTTATTCAAGGGGGAAGACCAACCCCTATGAAAGGTGATGGTGGATGGGGAATAGCACCGAGAACTGCAGTTGGTCAGAGAGCTGATGGCGCTATGGTTTTATTAGTAATAGAAGGAAGAACAGTATCAACACCAGGCGCAAGCTTGAAAGAACTTCAGGAAATACTTTTAAACACTTGTAAATGCGTAACAGCAATAAATTTAGACGGTGGTAAGTCATCTACTATGTACCTTAATGGAAAAGTAGTGAATAAATTAGGTAGTAATGTTGGGGAAAGATCTATCCCTTCATCAATAATTGTAAGGTAATAAGGGGAGGAGATTATGAAAAATTTAAAGATAGTTTTAGCTTGGATGGTTTTAGCCATTGGTCTTCAGTCCTTAGTACTATTTATTCTTGATAGAACATATTTTGCTACAAATTCAGATGTAGATGTACAGAAGGTTGAAATAGAAGAGGATACATCAGAAAATGATGCACATATACCAATTCCTAAGGATGCTGATAATATAGAGTTTTCATATAATGGTCAATATGTAGCATATTTTCAAAGTGATGAAATGAAGATTTTTGATACTACAAATGGAAATGAAAAGATTATAAAAACAAAAAATAGTATAAAATATAGTTCATTTAAATGGTTATCCGATAGAAATAGAATACTTCTAATTGGTAGAGACATGTCATCTAAAACAAATAAAATGATTTCATATGATGTTGATGCAGATATGTTAAAAGAAGTGGATTTATCCAATATAAGCACCAATTTAGTTATAGATGATATAACTCCATCAACAAAAACAGGTATTATATATGTAAAGGCAACATCTAAGGATGGGATAAGTAGTGTTTACAGAATAGATAATAATGATAAAGTTGAAAAAGTTGGGTTGAAAACAAATAAAATAAATGATATAAGCATATTACCAACACAGGATAGATTGGTTTATGAAACAAATAAAAATAATTTTTATATAACTGAACCAAGTGAGCAAATAGTTGTTAAAGACCCAGGAAAGTATACACTTTTAGGTATCGATGATGAAAATACAATGTATATTTGTAAAATGAATAATGATGATAAGGTTGTTGAAGTTTTAAGTAAGAGTGTAAATTCATCAGAAGATATAAAAAATGCACAGTGGAAAAGTATAAAATTAAATACTCCTGTAGTTAGGAAAAATTTATATTTAGATAAATATAATGCAAGAGTTATTGTAAATGATAGTAATAGTAAAAAGGTTATAAATATAAATAATTCAAAAGAGTATTCCTATCAGGGTGAAATTTCTGGGATTTATAATAATGGTTTTGTAGCAATTGAAAATGGAAAATTAAATAAATATAAATTTAAGAAATAAAAAAATCAGGGATATCATCCCTGATTTTTTTATTAATCAACCTTTACAATCCAACCTTCAGGTCCTTCAACATCTCCAAATTGAATTCCATATAAAGTATTATAAAGCTTTTTAGTAATTGGACCAACTTCAGTTTCGCTATGGAATACATGAAGTTCACCATTATACTCAATTCCACCAATTGGAGTTATAACAGCAGCAGTTCCACATGAACCAGCTTCAATGAACTTATTTAATTCAGTTATTAAAACATCTCCTATTTGAACCTCAAGGTTTAAATATTTTTCAGCAATTTCCATTAAAGACATATTGGTTATACTAGCTAATATTGATGGAGAAGATGGAGTGATGTATTTACCATCAGCTGTAATTCCAAAAAAGTTAGCAGCACCAGCCTCTTCAATTTTTGAGTGGGTTGCTGGATCTAAATAAATGCAATCAGCAAATCCTTTATCAACAGCTTCTTTATGTGGATGCATACTTGCGGCATAATTTCCACCAACTTTTTGCTTTCCAGTTCCATGAGGAGCAGCTCTGTCAAATTCAGTTACCATAAAGTTTACTGGAGTCATACCTCCTTTATAGTAAGGACCAACAGGAACACAGAAAACTGAGAAAATATATTCAGGTGCAGGTTTAACACCGATATTATCACCAACTCCAATAACAAAAGGTCTTATATATAATGTAGCTCCACTTCCATATGGAGGAACAAAGTGTTCATTAGCTTTAACAACTTGTTTACATGCATCAATAAATTTTTCTACAGGAACTTCTGGCATTAATAGCTTTGAGCAAGATTCATTCATTCTTATAGCATTTCTATCAGGTCTAAATAATTGAATTGAACCATCCTTTGTTCTATATGCCTTTAAACCTTCAAAGCATTGTTGTCCATAATGAAGAGCTGTAGAAGCTTCACTAATGTTTAGCATATTGTCTTCAGTTAAAACTCCATTATCCCATTCTCCATCTTTCCAATGAGAAACATACCTAAAATCAGTTTTAATATAACTAAATCCAAGTTCTTCCCATTTTATATCTACTGTCTTTTTCATATCTTATCGCCCCATTCTATTTATTTTAATACTATTTTATCACTTTTAGAAAAATAATAAAGACCTTAAGTTGACAAAAAGATATAATAATGGAATAGTAAAGCTTTTTATGGTAAAATTGAACCTAACTTTTATGATTAAAACATAAAAGAAATGTGTAATGAAAATACTAAGTTTATAATGAAAGGATGAATTTAATATGGAAGTTTATTTTGATAATGCTGCAACAACTAAAATACTACCAGAGGTAATAGAAGAAGTTTCCTATGGTATGAAAGAATACTATATGAATCCTTCATCTTTACATAAGCTTGGTATAAAGGGAGAAAAAAAACTAAATGAATGTAGAGAAGTAATGGCTAAATTTATTAATGCTTCTAAGGAAGAGATTTATTTTACTTCTGGGGGCACAGAGGGGAATAATTTAGTTTTAAAGGGACTTTCAAAAGGGGATCATCATTTAATAATTTCATTTATTGAGCATAGTTCAATTCTTAAAACAGCTGAAAATCTTGAAAAGAATGGAGCAAAGGTAACAATTTTACAAGGTGATAAAGGCGGAAAGATTGACTTGGAGGAATTGAAGGAAATTATTAGAAAAGATACAGTTTTGGTATCCATAATGCATGTGAATAATGAAATTGGAGTTATTCAAAGCTTAGAGGAAATAGGAAAGGTTATAAAAGAATGCTCAAGTAGAGCTAAATTTCATGTTGATGCAGTTCAAAGCTTTGGGAAAATATTTATTGATGTAAAAAAAATGAATATAGATATTTTAACAGCAAGTGCACATAAAATTCATGGACCTAAGGGTGTTGGATTTATTTATATTAAAAAGGGTGTTTCACTTACTGCATTAATTGAGGGTGGAGAGCAAGAAGGTGGGCTTAGAGCTGGTACTCATAATCTACCAGGAATTATGGGCTTCTGTAAGGCTTCAAGTTTAGCTTTTTCAAAGCAAGAGGAAAATTATAAATATGTTTGGGATTTAAAAAAGTATATGCTAGAAAGATTAGAAAAGGAGATAGGTGAGATTGTTATTTCAGCTCCTTTAACTGAAGAATTTTCACCATATATATTAAATGTTTCGTTTATTGGAGTAAGAGGAGAAGTTTTACTTCATTTATTAGAGGATAGGGATATTTTTGTTTCTACTGGTTCAGCGTGCTCATCTAAAACAAGAATTTCAAAAGGAAGTCATGTTTTAAGGGCAATTAATAAGAATAGTAAGGAAATTGAAAGTGCTGTAAGATTTTCTTATTCAGTAGAAAATACTAAGGAAGAAATAGATTTTGTAGTAGAAACTTTAAAGCAATCGTTAGGGTTTTTAAGGAGGATTAGAAAATGAAAAAGTTAATTTTAGTAAAATATGCATCAGAAATATTCCTAAAGGGATTAAATAGAAATAAGTTTGAGAAAAAATTAAGGGACAACATTTCAAAAAAATTAAAAGGAATAGATTTTGAATTAGTAATAGATCAAAGTAGATATTTTATTGATGCCGAAAATATTGAGGAAGCTGCAGAGAGGGTTAGGAAGGTATTTGGAGTTTCAGAAATTTGCATAGTAACAAGAGTAGAAAGAGATTTAACAGCTATTAAAGAAGAAGCTTTAAGAAAAATTGAAGGGCACAAAGGGTGTACTTTTAAGGTTGAAACAAATAGAGCAAATAAAAAGTTTTTAAAGAATTCTGTAGAGATTTCTAGAGATGTTGGTGGATATATAATACATCATTTAAATGAAGAAATAACAGTTGATGTTAAAAATCCAGAATATAAGGTTAATATTGAAATAAGAGAACATGCTTATGTTTGGACAAATAAGGATATAATTAAGGGTGTAGGCGGACTACCATATGGTATAAATGGAAGTACAATGCTTATGTTGTCAGGTGGAATAGATTCTCCAGTTGCTGGTTACTTAATGGCAAGAAGAGGAGTTCAGTTGCATTGTGTATATTATCATTCACATCCATATACTTCTGAAAGAGCAAAGGATAAGGTTAAAGAATTAGCAGAAATATTAAGTAAGTATACTGAAAAAGTAAATCTGCATATAGTTCCATTTACTGAAATTCAAATGGAAATTATAGAAAAATGTAGAGAAGATGAATTAACAATTATAATGAGAAGATTTATGATGAGAGTGGCATGTGCTTTATCAGAGAAATATGGGATTCAATCAGTAGCATCAGGAGAAAGTATAGGTCAAGTTGCTTCTCAAACAATGGAGGGGTTAATGGTAAGTACTGATTGTGCTGACAGACCAGTGTTTAGACCATTGATTGCCATGGATAAAGTGGATATAATGGATATAGCGAGAGAAATTGGAACTTATGAGACATCTATTCTTCCATATGAGGATTGTT
>JBOFQV010000129.1:0-6176 GCA_051650705.1 Clostridium sp. | reverse complement strand
TCTTCTGTGACCTCTGTCATATATATAAAGGTTGAAAAATCCTCACAATACATTTCATTGTCAGCTGGGTTAAATACTAAATCTGCCCCAAACTTATTACATAAATTACAATCTCTTTCTAAATCTCTTGGATATTTTGATAAATCTTCATTAGGTCCAAATTGAATAGGATTTACAAAAATACTTACTACCACTCTATCATTATTTTTTCTTGCCTGCTCAATTAAAGAACAATGCCCTTCATGTAAATACCCCATTGTAGGTACAAATCCTATTGAAAGACCCTCTCTTTTCCAAGCTTTAATTATAGCTCTTACTTCTTTTATACTATTTTCTACTAACATATTTTTTACCCCTTAATATAACTTTTCTATAACTTCTTCATCTATTTTAAAAGTATGACTTTCTCCAGGAAACACACCATCTCTAACTTCTTCTATATATCTTGTAAATGCACCCTTCATAACTGTTGATAAGTCAGCATATTTCTTTACAAACTTAGGAGTAAAATCACTAAACATTCCTAACATATCTTGATAAACTAATATCTGACCATCACAACCAGCTCCTGCACCAATACCTATAGTTGGTATAGAAACACTATTAGATATTATTTCTGCTAATCTACTTGGTACACACTCTAATACAACTGCAAATGCTCCTGCCTTTTCAATAGCTTTTGCCTCTTCTATTAATCTTCTAGCTGCCTCTTCATCTTTTCCTTGAACCTTAAATCCACCAAAAGCATTTACCGATTGTGGAGTAAGTCCAATGTGCCCCATAACAGGTATAGATGCTTTAACAATAGCTAAGTGAATTTTCTAAAATATATCTATTAGGAGATGGAGGAATAGTAGAAGTTTTAATAAACTTTTATAGAGATTATATTGATGAAATTTGCTTTTGGGATTTAGAAAGTGATTTAGAAGAATTAAGAAAAGAGATAGTTACATCATTTAAAAACTATTTTGGGTGTTATAAAACATACAATGTTCCAAAATCAGAACTGGAATATATAAAAATGATGAATAACAGTAGAAATACTTCTTTAAAGGTATTATTTAAAAAAAGAGTTACAAGCTTTATAGAAAAGCATGTTAGAGAAGTTATAAAAATTCATATAGATAGCTGTTTAAAAGAAATAGACATAGAGAGGAGAAGTGGGATAAATGAAGTTTAAGATTAATTTTATGTTATGCATCATAGATTTTATGTTTATATTTATGGCAACAACCTTTGTGAGTAATTGGGTAATTAAGCTTATTCTTGTATCAATTATGCTTTTATTATCAATTTATTTTATATATACATGTATTACTATCATTATGGACAAGTTTCAAGATGAATACATATATATTAAAAAGGAGTTTGATAATGAAAGAATTAAGAATACTCAAAGATATGAGCAAGTATTAAATGAAAATGAGAAGTATATTAGAATGATATGTAATGGGATTGGTGAAATAATAACCTCTCTCTCATCTCAAAATAAATTTATAGAGGATGGAAACAATGATATAAAGAGAGTTTTTGAAATGCATACAAATCACATAAGGGAGGAATATAGTACAAGCTTTAGAAACAACATGAATATAATTGATAATATGAGAAATACCTTTGAAAGTAATATAAATGAAATTGGTACAACCTTTAATAAGGAAATAAATAATACAAAAGAAAGCCTAATTAAGGGGGTTCTTGAAGGTAATAGGGAGCTTTATGATAAATTAAATGAGGCTATAACAAGCCTAAATTCACTTATTAAAGACAATATAGATGAACTAAAGGAAGTTCATATATTAAACAGTAATGAGTTAAGTAATACTTTAATAACAAGCAGTATAGAGCTAAGTAACAAATTAACTTCAAGTAGCATAGAGTTAAGAGAAAACTTTGAAGCTACAATTTCTAATTTAAATGATAATTTAACAGCTACATTAAATGAATTCATACAAAATATTGAGGTTTTAAAGCATGTTAATACCTCAAATGTGGTAAATGTAGAAAAGGTAGCTCAAGGATTAATTGTGTTACAGGAAGGACTTACTTCAAAATTAAATGAGCTTATGAATAATGGAGAAGTAGTTTTATCTTCTTTAAGCGAAAATACAAATGCTTTAAAGGAGGCTTTATCAGATAACTTAGAAAATATGAAAAATGAAATTTCCCAAGGGAATATAAGCTTCCAAGAGGGATTAAAAGGACTTAAGGAAATTGTAGAGGATATTGGTGCTTTACATGATGATGGATTAAATGATTTGAAAACAACCTTGAGAGAGGAAAGTAATAATAACATTATTACTTTAACAGCAGGTCTTGAGAAAAATATTACTTCAATGAACAGGAAATTTACTGATGAAAATAGGATTTGGAAGGATCAAACAGAGGAGCTTCAAAAGAGCAATTCTTCTGCAATCATTGAGGTTAAAAATCTAATTGTTGATCTTTCAAAGCTTCATAGTGATTTACTTAAGGAGCTTGATAATAATCAAAAAAGAATGATGGAATTAGGTGAGGAAGATATTAAGTTAATGAGAGAGATGATTGGATGAATGAGGAATTACAGAGTAAATGCATAAATAGAATTTTAAAGGAAAATATTGAATTTCTAAATAGTAGAGAGCTTAAAAATAAAATATCCTATAATTTAATTAAAGAAGATGAAACTATGGTTAATGAAATAAAAATATTAAGTAATCTTTATAAAATTGCTGATAGAGCATTATTGATGAATAATTATAAAAAGGCATTTAGATATAGCTGCATGTTAAAAAGTAGGATAAATAAGGTAAAAAATATGATTAAATAAGTATATTTTCCTCCTTAATGGAAATAATACCTAAAGGAGGAAGGTGTATTATGAAATATTCAATTATAGACGAAAATAAAAAAATTATATTTTATGTAACTTTAGCAACAATAATCTCAACCTTACTAAAAGCCTATATTTGGTATGTTCCAATATACCTTTTATTCGTTATTTATTTATTATTTAAGGATAATACCTATAGAAACATATTATCCTCCTTTAGAATTAAAAGAGTTGGAAAAGAGGGGGAAGCTAAGGTAGCTTCAGTTTTAAATGAATTAGGGTTTAATAAATATATTGTAATGAACGATTTAAACTTGAAAATAAATGATATGGAAAGCCAAATAGACCATTTAGTTATTGGGAATAATGGTATTTTCAATATTGAAACCAAAAACTATTCAGGAATTATTGATGTATCCTATAATGGAAACATATATCAAAGAACATCTAAGGGAAACACAGATGTTTCGGGATTCATAACTCAAGTAAATCTTCACTATAACACATTAAATGGTATATTTAATGGAGATATACCAATTTATAATTTAATTGTAATAGCTAACTCTAAAACAAATATTATAAATGGTGATAAAGGAAGAGTTCCAATTATCTCAATAAATGATTTAAAGGATTATTTAAATACCTTTAAGGGTGAAGATAAGAGAATTAAAAAGGAAAAGGTATATGAGATAATAGAATCCTGTTCTCAAAGTAAATTTGAAATATTAAAAAAGGAGTGGAGATATTTCCTTAAAAACAATAAGTCTACATTTAAATTTGCTACAGCATCACTTTCAATGCTCTTATTGTTATTCTTATTAAATGATGGGAATATATTTAAGATAATTGAAGTGGGAGGAGATTCTACTAAGGTTGCAAATTCTTTTTCAGGAAGAAAAATTCAATTTGATGATTCTGAATTAGAGCTTAAAATTATGGATATAGAGAAAAAGGATTTAGGAATGTTTTTAACCATAGAAGAGGATAGTAAAATTAATTATGAGAACTTAAAAATGTATGTAGTTGATATAAATGAGGAGAAAACTCAAGGTGTTTTGTATGGAGGAACTGGAAATAAGGATAAAGTATATTTATTTCCTAATATAAATAGCTTTAACTCTATATATAAAATAAAGATATCCTATACTGAAAATGGGAAAACTCTAAGAAAAGAAATAAATCCAAAAGAGATGTAATAAAGGGCTGCAAAGTGCAGCCCTTATTGTTTTGATGATTTTTCTTTTAAAGCTTCATAATTAACATTTCCAAGTTGTTTCATTAAATTCTTCATCTTATCAATGTAATTATCCTTAGTTAGTAGGTTTTCCTCATTTTTAATAAAGTTTAATAGTATATCACCAACTACTGGTGAAAAGTGAGAGGTATCCTTATAATAATTATAATTATGAGTTATACTTTCCACATCTTGAAAATCATATACCTCTACATTAGAATATTTTGAAAGCTCCTCAAACATCATTAATTTAAAAGCTAAAAGCATTGTGTGATCCCCTGAGGTTGATTGAGTATTCCAAAATAGAATAGAGTAAGGAGGAAAATAAATTTTAAAGTTAACCTGAGGATTGTTTTTAACAACCTTTAATAGGTTTTCTTCAAAATTCTTTTTCATCCTTAAAAATCTATCAGATTCTCTAGTTGATGGATTTAAAACTTCTTCAATATCCTTTTCGTAATTCTTTTCTGGAAGCTCAGAATAAAGAGGTAAATCATACTTTGGAATTACAGTATCATAAGCATAAACAGTAGAAGGTTTATCCTTATATAGTTCATTTAAATCAAATATTTCAGGTGATTCCTCTCTAGACTTTTCTAGCTTTATGGCTTCATCACTTAATATTTTATAATTAAGTAGGTATTTTAAATCATTAAATGGGTTATTATCGTAAAGATGAGATGGATAAGGTTCTCTTCTATACTCAACTTCGTTGTTATACATGTATAAATCTACTGAAACTAAAGCGGTTTTAACCTTTCCTGTATTAATTGCAGTATTTAAAACATTTCTAATTTCATAGGGAGTTGCTCCAGAAATTGAAAGCTTAGCTGATTTGGTATTTAGAATCTTATCCATACTATCTCTTAATATTGTTTCACTCATAGAACTACCAGCTAAAATTGTCTCATAATCTAGATTTTTTGCAAAGCCAGGAGTTAATTGTCTTTGAATATACATTGCTCTATCTTCAATATATTCCTTTGTTGGATTGTTGTAGCTATATTGTTGATAGGGATCAATTTTATAAATTTTATATCCTACAGTAAAAAGTAAGAATGAAACAATTATAAAAAATGAAACTATCCATAATTTTTCTTTTCTCATAAATCCTCCTAAAAACTCTTATAAATAAAATCACTAACCTTATTCAAATCAATCAACGATAAGAAGATTAAAATACTTGAAAGGCTTAAGGTTATAAGATTTGGCTTAAACTTTTCAATTGAAATAATATTTTCAAAGTTAACCAATACTAAAACTCCTCCAATTATGAATAACTTAATTGCCTTAATAAAGTCCAGGGAATATTCAAAGTTAATGAATAAGTCCTTAAAGAAATAAGGAGTAAAGCTATATAATACACATAAATTTATGAAGCAAATTGAAAAAATAATTAAATTAATGGCTATTCTAGCTTTTTTGTTTTTTATCTTATAAGTAATGGAAAGAATAAAAGCTGTAATTAAAATAACTAAAATAAGTTTTAAAAATTTACTATTTTCATTTAAAATTAGTAAGCTTGCCTGTAATGTTGAAAAATCAAACATAGAGTGCAGAACTTTAAAAGCAGTATTTAAATCACTTGCCCTAAAGAAAACCCATGCTATGTTAACAAAGTTAAAGGTTAAAAACCATGCTAAAACCTTATTAACTTTTATTTTCTTATTAATAAAGAATTGATTTATACATCTTGCAATTCCATGCATAACTCCCCAAATTAAAAAGTTTATACCAGTTCCATGCCATAATCCACTAATAAAGAAGATTATGAATAAATTTAAATAGGTTCTCCCTTCTCCTTTTCTATTTCCACCAAGAGGGAAGTAAACATATTTAGTGAAGAAGCTTCCAAGAGTAATGTGCCAACGCTGCCAAAAATCCTTAATTGAAGTTGCTCTATATGGATAATTAAAGTTTTGTGGAAGTTTAATATTAAATAGTGCAGCTATTCCAAGTGCCATTAAGCTATATCCTGAAAAATCAAAGTATATTTGAAGAGTATAGCTTAAGGAAGTTATCCATCCTTCTAAAAAGGCTAATTCCTTACTTAAATCAAAACCATTAGAAGCAATTAAGGAGATAGTATCAGCTAAAATAACCTTTTTAAATAACCCAATAGAAAATAAA
>JBOFQV010000128.1:0-2391 GCA_051650705.1 Clostridium sp. | reverse complement strand
CTCTTTAACAAAAGAATTTATTTTTCCAGTACCATCTATATGTCCTGTAACTATATGTCCACCTAATCTTTTTTCTAGTGTTAATGCTCTTTCTAGATTAACTTTGCTACCAATACTTAAACTTCCTAGATTGCTTCTTCTTAATGTTTCTGCCATTACATCTACTTCAAACTTATCTCCCTTTAAATTTGTTACAGTGAGACAAACCCCATTAGTAGCTATACTATCTCCTAACTTTGTGTTAACTAAAACCTTTTTCCCCTTTATTAATAATTCAGAAGATTTATCCCCTTTTTTTATTCCTTGAATTATCCCTACTTCTTCAACAATCCCTGTAAACATCTAACTTTCCCCTCTTTCTATATACCCTTGAAGTAAAATATCATCTCCTATAATTGATGTGGTTAAAGCTTGAATATTAAATGCATCTTTAAGAACTTCAATCCCCCTTCCTCCTACTGGTGTTTTAGATTTTTCTCCACCAATAATCTTTGGAGAAATATACATTATAACTTTATCTACAATTCCTGATTCTAATGCTGAGTAATTTAATGTAGCTCCTCCTTCTAAAAGAATGCTATCTATATTTTTTGAAGCAAGCTTCCCCATTAACTCTTTAAGATTAACTTTTCTATTTATGCTCTTTGTTCTTATTACAGCTACTCCTAATTCTTCTAAGTAATTAACCTTGTCTTGGTTTGCATTTTCAGTAATAGCAATTATAGTTTTTATTTCACTGGCATTTTTTAATATTTCACATTCTCTTGGAATTCTAAGAGTGCTGTCCACAATTATCCTAATTGGATTTCTTCCCCCTTGAACTCTACAAGTCAATTGAGGATTATCCATAATTACTGTGTTAATTCCAACCATGATTGCTGTTAAATCACTTCTTAAATTATGAACATCTCTCCTTGCTTCTTCTCCTGTAATCCATTTTGATTCCCCTGAATAAGTTGAGATTTTACCATCTAAAGACATCCCACTTTTCAATACTACAAAGGGCTCCTTCATTGTAATGTATTTAATAAATACTTCATTTAACTTTTTACATTCATCTTTTAATACCCCTATAGTTACACTAATTCCTGCACTTTGTAATTTTCTAACTCCATTTCCTGATACCAATGGATTTACATCTACCATACCAATAACAACTCTAGAGAGTTTACTTTCAATAATTCTATCAGCACATGGTGGTGTTTTCCCATAATGAGAACATGGCTCTAATGTTACATACATTGTTGCCCCTTCCACATCCTCCTTAGCATTTTTTAGCGCATTTACTTCTGCATGAGCTTCACCATATTTTTCATGAAATCCTCTACCAATTATTTTTCCATCCTTAACAATTATTGCTCCAACCAAAGGATTTGGATTTACTTTTCCCCTGCCCATTTTTGCTAAATCTAATGCTATATTCATATAATAGCTGTCCATTATTTCTCCCTCCTCTATATTAAAACTTTTACACTTTCCTAAGCATTAAAAAAAGTCCTGAGCAATTATATACTCAGGACATCACAAACATTTATACATATAGCTACTTATTAGAATTATAAAAATTTATTTAGATATAATAAGTAAGCACGTATCATGTAAAATATATTTGTAGCTTTTACTTTTGCCTATAAATTCTTTTATTTTTTAACGCTTTGTACACTTTATAATGCTCAAATCCTAAACTTATTTGAAATTTTATACTGGTCTAAGCGTTAAAAAAACTCTGAAATATATAATATTTCAGAGCATAACTAACACAAAAAGAATATAGTTTACAAATATACTACATTTTACGTGTATTTTTCTTCTTCCATCCAGACTTTACTGTCGGCTTCGGAGTTTCACCGAATCATGCCACATAGGCTCGCGGGCTATACCGCCGGTAGGGAATTTCACCCTGCCCTGAAGATTTATTAAATTATATACTTATAATACCTATGCAGTAATTATTTGTCAACCCCCAAATGTTTTAATTAATTTTACATAATAGATTTAAAGTGTGCACTTAATTTAGAGATCACGCTGTGATAAAAGTTTTTCTTGCTTTCTCCGTCGGCAAGCTCCAAGTCGACGCCATAAAAACTTTTATCCCTATTGCTGTCTTTTCTCTAAATTGATGGTTTATTCCCTTCAATCATTGAATTCAGCTATGCTGAATAGATTTTTTAAAAAACTCTTGAGAGTTTTAAAGTAGTGATTGATAGCCTTTAAATTAGGGAAAGAACAATATAAAGGTTAAAAAATTTGGGGCGTTGACTTGGAGCGCATGCGCAATGTCGTCAAATTAGTGAATAATGCTACCAAATAAAATTTAAAATAGAAAAAATATTGAATTACTATTCAAATTTCCCTTAAAAAATGGTACACTAAATAAATCCACTGGTTAAA
>JBOFQV010000127.1:0-3088 GCA_051650705.1 Clostridium sp. | reverse complement strand
CTTTAATAAATTTATCTTTTCTTCTAAATCTTTTCCTACATTTTCATCAAAGGTATTTAGCTGTATATATCCAGTATTAGAATTTATCATTTCACCCTTAACAGAAATAGTTTTTACTACTTCTCTTTTTATATTAATATCAAAAGGTTCATCACTGCCTCTTTGAAGAGTTAATGTTACATCTTTCCCCTCTTCTCCTCTTATCATAGATATTACCTTATCAACATTAGCTTCTACTTGGGCTCCATCTACCTTCAATATTACATCTCCAGCTAATACTCCAGCCTTAGCCGCTGGAGAACCTTCCATAGGTGCAATAATTGTTATTTTACCTTCTTTTATTCCAACTTGTGCTCCTATACCCACAAAGTGACCTTCACTTTGTTCCATAAAATCAGTATATTCTCTTCCATTCATATATACTGTATAAGGGTCTTTTAAGGATGATGTCATACCTTTTATTGCCCCTTCTAATAGCTGTTCATCATTAATTTCACCATCATATTTTGCTAACAAAGTATCTCTTACTTGAAACAATAGCGAGTATTTCTTTACATCTTTAATATCTTTTAAATCTTTTGCTACCTCTGTATTTACACTCATTACTGTAAATCCATCAAAAGCATATTTATTTCCTATATAGAAAAATAGTAAATTAGACCCTAAAAATATTAATACTAGTAAAGTTGTACTTATCACTCTTTTCGTAATAAGCTTTTTTTTATTCCCCCCATTGTTTAAATCTTCCATATTAAATACTTCCTTTCACTATATAATTAGCTTAAATTAAATCAGCAAATATATTATAACTAAACGTCTAAGAACTTTCTTAAAGCTGTTGTACTACCAATAGCACCTACTATAATTCCACCTGCTAAGAATCCCCATAATAATGTTGAGAAAACAAAAGTAGGTGGGACTAATGAAATTGCAATCATATTATTTATTATGGTATCAAAGGTTACTTTATACATAAAATATAAAACTCCTGTAGATAATAAAGAACCTACCGCCCCTATTATTACACCTTCAATTATAAAAGGCCATCTAATAAACCAGTCTGTTGCTCCAACAAACTTCATTATTCCAACTTCTCTTCTTCTTGAATATACTGTGATTTTTATAGTGTTTGTAATTAAGAAAATTGATACTGCCACAAAGATAATAAATAACCCAATACCTACTACTTGAACGCCTTTAACAAAACCACTAATAGTATCTATTAAATCTTGTTGATTACCTATATCCTCAACTCCAGATAACTCTCTAACTGCATTACTTACATCTAACGCATAATTTGGATCTTCAAGCTTAACAATAAAGGATGCAGGAAGTGGGTTATTTGTTAAGTCATAACCTTGTAATATTCCATCATTTTCCTTCATGCTTTCTTGGAAACTTTTAAAAGCTTCATCCTTTGATTCATAAATAACTTCTTTTACCCCTGGTTGTTCTTGCAATATAACTTCAATTTGTCTTCTATCTCCAAGCTTTATCTCATCATCTAAAAATACCTTAAGTTCAACTTTTGACGCAACATCTTGAATATTTTTATTGAAATTTATAGCTACTAGTGTGAAAGTACCAAAAATGAAAAATGTAATAATTACTGTTACTATTGCTGCTACACTTATTGTTCTGTTTCTTTTTAAACTTTTTAATGCATCTAAAATAAAATATTTTATACTACTCGCTTTCATTTCCGTATGACCCCCTCTTAACGTCTCTTACAATTTCTCCTTTTTCAATTGCAATAACTCTCTTCTTCATGTCGTTTACTATATCTTTAGCATGGGTAGCCATTAATATAGTAGTTCCAGCTCTATTTATATCTTCTAATAATTCCATTATTTCCTTCGCTGTATCTGGGTCTAAGTTTCCTGTTGGCTCATCTGCTATTAATACTGAAGGGTTATTTACTATAGCTCTTGCTAAAGAAACTCTTTGTTGCTCTCCTCCTGATAATTCAGTAGGGAACATTTTATATTTATGTGATAAACCTACTAAAGATAACACCATTGGAACTCTTTTTCTAATTTCTTTTGGTGAAGCTTCCACTACTCTCATAGCAAAGGCAACATTTTCATATACGTTAAGAGTTGGTATTAATCTAAAATCTTGGAATACCATTCCTATTTTCCTTCTATAATATGGTGATTGTCTTCTTGTGATTGAAGTTAACTTCTTACCTGCAACAGTAATATCTCCAATTGTAGGATCTATTTCTTTAAGTAACATTTTTATAAATGTAGATTTACCAGCCCCTGATGGACCTACTAAGAATACAAATTCACCTGGCTCTATATGTATATTAACATCTGATAAGGCTTTTACATTATTATCATATATTTTTGATACGTTATTAAATTTTATCATATCTACACCTCTCCATTCATTTTTCTCTATATTTAGTTAAATTATTACACTTCTATTTATAATACAAGTGATATTATATCATAACAGGCGTATTTAAAACATATTTTTTTAGAAACCTTTCCCCAAAACCTCTGTGGATTCATTTACCGTAACAAAAGCCTCATTATCATTTTCTTTTATATATTGCTTCAAGGTTATAAATTGACTTGGATTTAATACTGTATATATCATAGTAACTTCACCTTTAGTATATCCACCTTTTCCATCCAATATTGTACAACCTCTATCTATATCTTTATTTATAAATTCTACCATTTCCGCTGATCTTTTAGTAATAATGAATACTTGTCTTACAGGGTTAATTCCATCTATAAATTTATCAACTAGATTCCCTATTATTATTGCACTTAAAAATCCAAATAAGCCTCTCTCTACACCAAAGCTCATTACTGCTAATAATGTAACAGTACCATCTGCAATTAATAGACCTTTTCCAACACCAATATTAAAATATTTATCTAATATTTTAGCAATAATTGTTGTTCCACCTGTTGAGGCATCATTTAAAAATACTATTGTTGTTCCTAAAGCTAATAATGCAGCTCCAAAAAAGCTAACTAAAACTAAATTGTCTGTTATTCCTACTGGAGATAGATATGTTTCTATTATCCACATAAAAGTTGACAACATTATGGCAGAATATATACTTTTG
>JBOFQV010000126.1:0-21289 GCA_051650705.1 Clostridium sp. | reverse complement strand
GCTGATGCTTCCTGTTGTAGCATTTGCAAAAAAAGTATTTCCCCTAATGAATGTTTAAAAGGTGATGGTGGAAAAACTATAATATGTAGAAAATGTTTTACTAAGTTGTTTTAAAGGAGATGTTTTAATATGGATAGATTTATTTTTATTGGAGATAGCCTAACTTTTGGCTATGGTGTTCCCAAATCCTCTTCTTGGGTTTATAAGTTTCACAAAAATTACCCAAACTATGAGATTATTAATAAAGGAATTAATGGTGATACTTGCACTTCTATACTTGATAGATTTTATGATGATGTTGTTACTTTGAAGCCATCAAAGGTTTTTATTATGGCTGGAACAAACGATTTACTTTCCCACAGAACTATTACATCTATTGGTGAAAATATAGAGTTAATGATAAAGGATGCTCTTTCAAATGATATTAAAGTTATTTTAGGTGCTCCACCAAAAATACTGCCAGACATGGCTAAAAGATTATTTATGCCTTCTCCTTTTTATAATTACTGTGCTTCTCATCTTCCTTTATTAAGAAGTGAGCTTTTAAATCTTTCTAAAAAATACGATGTCAACTTTGTTGATTTTTATGAAATCTCCTTATCTTCTCAAGAAGATATGTTTATTGATGGAATTCATTTTAACGAAAAGGGGCATGAGGTATTTTATAAAGAATTCACAGAGCACATTTAAAATTTAATTTTATAAAGAAAATGACTTTTTTATAAAAACCGCTCTAACCTGTTGATTTTACTTGGATTAAAACAAATAAACCCAAAGCAACTCGGTAACATATGTTACCGAGTTGCTTTGAATGAATATAAATTTAAAAGTATTCCTTTATATATTCTCCAGCCTTAATTCCAGCCTTAAAGCCATTAATATTTTTTAATCTAACAACTTCATTTCCATAAATAAGTGCTCCACAAGCAAAAATCCCTGGAATATTTGTAGCATAATCTTTAACTATTGGAGTCATATTTTCATTAACTAAAACCCCAGCCTCTTTAGGAAGTTTACTTTCAGATAAATAAGCTACAGATAAAAGTAATGAATCACAATTTAAAGTCAATTCTTCCTTAGTTTTCACATTCATAGCCTTAACTTCTGCAATTCTTCCACTTCCATTAATCTCAGTTATCTTATATCCATTAAAAATAGGAATATCAAAGCCCTTAATAATATCAAAATCACCTTCACTAATAAATGAATTTTTTTCAGTATTAATAATTATCCCTTTAACCTTTGCACCCTCAACACAAAGTCTTCTTGCAACAATTAAAGACCATGGACTATTTCCCTTAATAACAACTTCTTTTCCAGGTAAATATCCTTCCAAATTCACAATTTTATGAGCACTACCAACAGTAAATATTCCAGTATATTTGTGAGTTGGTATATTAATACTTCCAATAAATTTTTCCCTACATCCTGTTGCAAGTATTATACTTTTTGAAACCACCTCAAAAACACCCTCTTTTGGGTTAACACAAGTAATAACCTTATTATTGCTTATGTCCAAAACCTCTGTATCAGTCATTATTTTAACTTTTTCACACTTTATTTTTTCCTCAAAGTAATTAACAAACTCTGGTCCTGTAACCTCTTCTTCAAGAAATCCTCCTCCAAAACCAACATGTATACATTGATTTAATATTCCCCCTAAAGATTCCTCTCTTTCAATAAGGAGAATATTTTCAATTCCTTTTTCTAAAGCTCCTGCTGCTGCTGAAATTCCAGCAATTCCTCCACCAATAATAACTAAATCAAACTGCTTCATATATTCCTCCCTAAAAGGTTATATAAGAGCTTCACTAGGTACTAATAAATCAATTCCCTTTGGAATTATTTCAAAATTAAGTTCCCTATCATATAAAAGCTCACCATCTATATTTACTATAATATCTTTTTCACATGTTACCCTAATTTTATTTGTTCTTACAAAGTGAACTTCCTTTATTCCCTTTGTATCCTTTCCAACTAAAACCCTTGGTAAAAATCTTACTAATCTATGTAGCCTTGGTCTTTCTATTGCATATATATCAAAGGCTCCATCATTTACATCTGCCAAAGGCGCAATTTTAAGACCACCACCATAGCATTTACCATTTGCCACAGCGATTAAATACATCTTTTTCTCAAACTTTTCATTATTAACATCAAAATGTAATTTTAAAGGCTTGAATGTAAATAATGTCTTAATTAATCCAAGCAGATATGCCATTGAACCAGATATCCACTTTTTCTTCTTAAACCCTCTAGCATTATCCACAACAACTGCATCAAAGCCCACAGATGAAATATTTAAAAAATATCTATTATTTATCATTCCTACATCAATAGATGTCCTTTTTCCAAAGATTATTTTTTCTAATAAATCTTGTTTAAACTCTTCTTTATAAATGGTTCTAGCAAAATCATTACCAGATCCAGAAGGAATCACTGCCAAAACACTTTTGCTTCCCATCATTCCATTTAATACTTCATTTAGGGTCCCATCACCCCCAATTGAATAAACAAAGTAATCATCTTTTGAGGTTTTTTCCTTAACTACTCTTGTTGCATCTCCAACACCAGTAGTTAATACAATTTCATACTCGTCCTGTTTTCCTTTAAAAGCCTCTTTAATCCTATCAACATATTCAACTGCCTTTCCCTTACCTGCAATTGGATTAATAATAAACAAATGCTTCATTTTTCCCCCCGTAGTTTCCCTCATTTATCTATATATAAGAATCCATTAAAGCTTTATTAAATTGTCACTTTTATTCATAGCTTCTACAATTGTATCCATGTTTGTTATTTCACCAATTTCTAATTTTTCTTTTAACCCATAGAAATCCAAGCATGTACCACAGCTATAAATTTCAACTCCATTTTCATCTAAAGTATTTAAACTTTCTAAAACTTCAGATCCTTCCACAGTTAAATTAACTCCAGAATTTATGAAGAATATTTTCTTTGGAAGTTCTTCATTTTCACTTAAAGCATAAATGTAGTTTTTCATTAAAGTTTTTCCTAAAGCTTCTGATCCATTTCCAAGCTCATCACTTGTTATTAAAAGTACAATGTTCTTCTCATCTTCTAATATTTCTAAACATCCTCTTTTTTGGATTACCATTTCATATTCATTCTCTTCATTATTTTCAACTTGGTATCCATGACCTGTTGCAAACTTTGTTACATTGTTTAGAGCAATTTCATTATCAACAATAACAGTTGCTTCTCCCTCCCCAATAGAATCAAAATATTTTTTCACTTCTACTATTGGCTCTGAACACTCCATTCCTCTACAATCTATTTCTCTCATTTTCAACACCTCAAAATATTAATATATTCTTTTATTATATCACGATTATTTCACATATCATATTTATTTAAATCATTTACTTATATATTATATTTATAATATAATTTAAGTTGACTATTAAGAAAGAGGTGAACATATGGAAAAGCTTAGCTTAAAAATAAAAGATACACTTAGTGCTAGCTTTGATAAGGAAGGAATACTTAGATCCATTTTATTCTTAATACCATTAGTTGGTATTACTTTAAAAGGAGTTTTTCTTCAAGGGTTTATTCAAAACCAAAATTCATATAATCTAGACTTAGCTTTAGGTTTTAGTGAGGCAAGCAGCTTCTTAAACTACTACATTGCTTTTGCTCTAGTATTTCTTAGCTTTGCATTATTATTTAAGGGAAAGGGAAGAATTATTTATCTTTTCATTATAGATGCATTACTAACTATATTATTTATTACAGACATTTGGTATTTTAGAGGATTCTTAACAGTTCCATCAATACTAATTGCAACACAAACTGCAAACCTTGACAATATGGGTGGAACAATTACTTCCATGATGAGTGGATATGATGTTGTTTTCCTTTTAGATTTTATTATATTAGGGATATATGTTTTCTTCACAAGGAAAACTTGTTTATCTGTTCAAAGAAGAGCAGTAAAAACATTCTGTGCAACATTTATTTTACCAATAATTTTTATTGCTTATGTTCCATTTAATTTAAATGTATTAGATAACAAAGATGTTAAAAACGCATGGTTATTTGATAATTATGACCCAACAAACACTTGTAAATATTTCTCTTCAATTGGATATCATATTTTTGATGTTATAAATGTTTATCGTGATTCTCAACCATATGATTTTACTGAAGAAGATAAAGAAAAAATAAATGCTTACTACGACTTCACAAAAGAAACTCTTCCAAACAATGAGTATTTTGGAATGTCTAAAAATAAAAACTTAATAATAATCCAAGTAGAATCTCTTGAAACCTTCATAATGGGTAAAGAGATAAATGGACAAAAAATAACTCCAGTAATGGATGAGTTAATAAATAAGGGACTTTACTTCCCTAACATTTATGAACAAGTTAATGAGGGAACAAGTTCTGATTCAGACTTAATGGTTTCAACCTCATTGTTACCTTTACGTAGAGGTAGTACCTTCTTTAGATACCCTGTTAGAGATTATAATTCTCTCCCAAACATTTTAGAGAAGAACGGATATGAAACGGCTTCAATTCATCCAGATAAAGGTTCATTCTGGAACTATGCAAATGCTTTAAAAGGAATTGGATATGATAACTTTATAGATTTTTATTCATTTGATGCAGTAGACTTAATTGGACTTGGTATTAGTGATGAAAGCTATTTTGATCAAGTTGTTCCAATGCTTGAAGAACTAAAGGAACCATTCTTAGGATATACGATTACACTTACAAATCATGGTCCATTTGATCTTCCAGATGAATTAAGAAAACTTAATTTAGATGCAGAGCTTGGTGCAAATGAGCTTGGTGGATATTTTGAAAGTGTTCGCTATACAGATGATCAAATTGGAAAATTCCTAACTCTATTAGATAAAGCAGGAATTTTAGATAACTCAATAGTTGCAATAGTTGGGGATCATACTGGAGTGCACAAATATTACAACCACAGCATTGAAAAGCTATCTAAAAAAGAAGATTGGTATCTTTATGATGGTGAACCAAAGATTCCATTAATTTTATATGATAAATCATCAAATACAACTCCAAAAACATTTGAAACAATTGGAGGACAAATAGACATAATGCCAACACTTCTTTATGCTTTAGGAATAGATAAATCTGAATATGATAATACTGCTCTTGGAAGAAATCTATTAAATACAGATAAATCCTTTGCAGTTTTAACAGATGGAAGTGTAAGACATAAAGGACTAACACCAGAGCAAGAAGAAATAATAAAATCCTCATTAGATTTATCAGACAAAATGATAAGAGGAAACTATTTTAGTAAAGATAAATAATGAAAAAGCCAGATGCTAAATTCAAAGCATCTGGCTTTAGTTCTATCTTCCCTTTCCAAGGAATACAGCAGCTAAAACTCCTGGTCCTCCATGAGTTCCAATAACTGCACCAATACAATTCATAACAACATTTTTAAATTTAAATTCAGCTAAAATAGCCTCTTTCAATTCATTTGCCTCATCTATAACATCTCCATGACATATAAATAATGTTTGATTTTCTATATCAGTACCATTTTCTCTTATATCATCAAGAATATACTTAATAACCTTCTTCTTGCCTTTAATCTTTACTCCTGGACTAACTTTACCTTCACTATCAACCTTTAAAGTTGGCTTAATTCCAAGTAAGCCTCCAACAGCAGCAGCTGTTCCAGAAATACGTCCCCCTCTTTTTAAGTGACTTAAATCATCTATTACAATTGAATGAATTACTTTTTGCTTATTATTTTCTAACCAGTCAACAATTTCTTCCTTTGACTTCTCTTCTTTAATCATCTCATTTGCATAATAAACTAATGCACCTTCTCCTAAAGAAACAGAAATTGAATCCACTAGTGTAATATCAGCATTTTCATATTCATCAATTAAATTTAATCTAGCAATATTTGCACTATTAAAAGTCCCACTTAATGGAGATGATAAAGATATATAAATAATTGAATCTCCATTTTCAACATACTTTCTAAACATTTTTTCAAACGTCCCTACATTAACTTGAGATGTTGATGGCATTGCACCATTTCTAACTATCTCATAGAAATCCTTATACTTTAAAGTTTGTCCTAAATCGTCCTTTTTAAATTCATTATTAATATTTACTTCTAAAGAAGCAACCTCAATATTATTTTCCTTTATATATTCTATTGGTAAATCACACGCTGAATCAGTAATTAATTTTATCCCCATAACATCCTCCTAAAACTAAGATATTTCTCGTTTGTTGAATTCATTATACTAAGTTTTATTTTTAATGTCAAATACTTTGAGTATCAAATTAATTTGCAAAAGATACTAATCTTAATATACTGTTCACTTTATAAAACGCTTTCAATTATTGACTTATAATTAATATAAAATTATAATAGTTATAAATTTATAATTAATATTAAATTATAACTATGAAAGGAGAAAATGAATGTTTAAATTAATTAAGTATTTAAAGAAATCCGTAGCCCCAATTATGGCTATAATATGTTTACTTGTTGTTCAAGCAATTTGTGACCTTTCACTTCCTGACTATACATCAAATATAGTTAATGTTGGTATACAACAAAGTGGAATTACAAATGCTGTTCCAGAAGTAATACGTGAAAGTGAAATGAAAAAGCTTACTCTATTTATGAGTGAGGATGAAAAAAATGAGGTTCTTGATAACTATATTTTATTAGATAAAAATACACTTTCTGAAAGTGATTATAATAATTATGTTAAAGATTACCCAGAACTTAAAAACACGAACTTATATAAATTAAATACAAAAAATAAAGAAAAAATTAATTCATTAAATAACATTCTTGGTAAACCAATGCTAACTGTTTCTGGCTTTGAAAAAGACGATGATCAAGCTAAGAATATGAAGGAGCAAATGTTAAGTCAAATGCCTCCACAAGTAGCTGAAATAGGGAAAACTGATATTTTTAAAGTTTTCGAAATGATGCCACAAGAACAACTTGCTTCAATGAAAGAGAATATAAATAAAAACTTCTCTTCATTACCAGATAATATGGTTGTTCAAGCAGCAACAGCATATGTAAAAAGCGAATATGAAGCAATAGGAATTAATATTAGTAGCCTTCAAAATGTTTATATTCTTAAAACAGGTGGAACAATGCTTTTAATTGCATTGCTAAGTATGACTGCTACTGTAATTGTTAGCTTCCTTGGTGCAAAAGTAGCTGCAACTCTTGGAATGAATTTAAGAGGAAAAGTATTTAAAAAAGTTGTATCCTTCTCAAATACTGAACTTGATAAATTCTCAACAGCTTCTTTAATAACTCGTAGTACAAACGATATTCAACAAATTCAAATGTTAATGGTAATGCTACTTAGAGTTGTTTTCTATGCCCCAATCTTGGGTATTGGTGGAGTTATTAAGGTTCTTAATACAGATACCTCAATGGCTTGGATTATAGCTGTTGCAGTAATGGCAATTTTATCTTTAGTTATTCTACTATTTGCTTTAGCTATGCCAAAATTTAAAGCACTTCAAAAGTTAGTAGATAGAGTTAATTTAGTAACACGTGAAATTTTAACAGGTATGCTAGTAATTCGTGCATTTGGAACTCAAAAACATGAAGAAAAAAGATTTGATAATGCAAATAAAGATTTAACTAGTACAAACCTTTTTGTAAATAGAGCAATGGCATTTATGATGCCTTGCATGATGTTAATAATGAATGCCATTACCCTTCTTATTGTATGGAATGGCTCACATAGTGTTGATGCTGGAACAATGCAAGTTGGTGACATGATGGCATTTATACAATATACAATGCAAATTATAATGTCATTCTTAATGATATCAATGATTAGTATTATGCTTCCAAGAGCTTCTGTTGCTGCTCAACGTATTGACGAAGTTATTAATACTCCAAATATTATAAATGATCCAACTGAAACTAAAGCCTATGTTGATGATAAAAAAGGATTTATTGAGTTTAGAAATGTTTCATTTAAATATCCAAATGCAGATGAGGATGTTTTAAGTAATATTACCTTCACTGCAAATCCTGGTCAAACTACTGCATTTATAGGTAGTACAGGAAGTGGTAAATCCACACTTATTAACCTTATTCCTCGTTTCTATGATGCAACTGAAGGAGAAATTCTAGTTGATGGAGTAAATATAAAAGATGTTTCTCAGCATTCATTAAGAGAAAAAATAGGATATGTACCTCAAAAAGGTATTCTATTCTCTGGAACAATTGACTCAAACTTAAAATACGGAAAACAAGATGCAAGTGCTGAAGAAATAGAAAAAGCTGCTGAAGTTGCTCAAGCACTTGAATTTATTTCTTCAAAACCTGAAGGATATGAAAGTGAAATAGCTCAAGGTGGTACTAATGTATCAGGTGGACAAAAACAAAGACTTTCAATAGCTAGAGCAATTGCAAAAAATCCTGAAATTTATATTTTTGATGATAGCTTCTCAGCTCTTGACTATAAAACAGATGCCGCCCTTAGAAAGGCATTACATGAATATACCCAAGATAGTACAGTTTTAATTGTTGCTCAAAGAATTAGCACAATATTACACGCTGATCAAATAATAGTTCTTGATGAAGGTAAAATTTCTGGAATAGGAACTCACAAAGAACTTTTAAACAACTGTGAAGTATATAAACAAATAGCATTTTCACAACTTTCAAAGGAGGAATTAGAGCATGAATAAAGAATCAAATACTCCTAATAAAAAAGGCTTTGGTGGTCATGGACCAATGGGTGGTGCCATGAGAGGTGGAGAAAAAGCAAAAGATTTTAAAGGTACAATGAAAAATCTTTTTAAGTATCTAAAGCCATTCAGAGCTTCAATAATTATTGTTGTTATCTTTGCAATTGGTAGTGCTGCTTTTTCAATTGGAGGACCTAAAATTTTAGGTAAAGCAACTACCAACATTTTTGAAGGTCTTGTAGGTAAAGTTACTGGAAATGGTACTGGAATAGACTTTGATTATGTAAGAAACATTCTATTTTTATTACTTGGTTTATATTTAATAAGTTCACTTTTCTCATTTATTCAAGGATACATTATGTCAGGTATAACCCAAAAAGTATCTTATAATTTAAGAAAAGAAATCTCTGAAAAAATAAACCGTATGCCATTAAAATATTTCGATACAAAAACTCATGGTGAAGTTTTATCAAGAGTTACAAATGATATTGATAGCTTAAGCCAAAACCTAAACCAATTTATGACTCAAGTAATTACTGCTATGACAATGTTAATTGGAGTTCTTATTATGATGTTCTCCATAAGCTGGTTAATGACTTTGGTTTCATTGTTAATACTACCAATATCAATGATATTAATTTCAATAGTTGTTAAAAAATCTCAAAAATACTTTAAAGCACAACAAGAATATTTAGGTCATGTTAATGGTCATGTTGAAGAAATTTATGGTGGTCACACAATAGTTAAGGCATTCAATGGAGAAAAAGCTGCTATTGATAAATTTGACAACTTAAACTCAAACCTTTATGATTCAGCTTGGAAATCACAGTTCCTATCAGGAATGATGATGCCAATAATGACCTTCATAGGAAATATAGGATATGTTCTTGTTTCTATATTAGGTGGATGGTTAGCAATAAGAAAAACTATAGAAGTTGGAGATATTCTTTCCTTCATTCAATATGTAAGACAATTTACTCAACCGATAGCTCAAACAGCTCAAGTAACAAATTTAATGCAATCTGCTGCTGCTGCTGCTGAAAGAGTTTTTGAATTCTTAAATGAAGAAGAAGAAGTTCAGTTTGCAGAAAATCCAGCAAGTGCTGAAAATATAGATGGTTCAGTTTCATTTAAAAAGGTAAGCTTTGGATATAATGAAAATAAAACTATCATTAATGACTTTACAACCCATATAAAACCTGGTCAAAAAGTTGCAATTGTTGGTCCAACTGGTGCTGGTAAAACAACAATAGTAAAATTATTAATGAGATTCTATGATATTAATAGTGGTGAAATTTTAATTGATGGTCACAATATAAATGACTTTAACAGAGATGATTTACGTAGCATTTTTGGTATGGTTCTTCAAGATACTTGGTTATTTAATGGACCAATTAGAGAAAATATTAGATATGGTAAATTAGATGCAACAGATGAAGAAGTTACAAAAGCTGCAAAAGCTGCTTATGTTCATCACTTTGTTAAAACCCTTCCAAAGGGATATGATATGGAATTAAACGAAGAAGCAAGTAATGTTTCTCAAGGTCAAAAACAATTATTAACAATAGCACGTGCTATTCTAGCTGATCCAAAAATATTAATACTAGACGAAGCAACAAGTTCAGTTGATACTCGTACAGAAGTGTTAATCCAAAAAGCTATGGAAAACCTAATGAAGGGAAGAACAAGCTTTATTATAGCTCATAGATTATCAACAATTAGAGATGCTGATTTAATCCTTGTTATGAAGGATGGCGATATTGTTGAACAAGGAAATCATAATGAATTATTATCTCAAAATGGCTTCTATGCTTCACTTTATAATAGCCAATTTGAAGATGTTTCATAATTGATTTATAATATTCTTTAGAGATTGTTATAAGGGAGGATTTACAATGGATGATGATTTATTATTAGAACTATCTAATAAAATTTTAAACACTATGCCTACTATAAATAGAAAAATATTTAATATGACTAGTATGATGAAGGATTGTACTCTTCCACTATCTCATATGCAGGTAATTTTATATTTATCTAAAAGGGAATCCTCTTCTGTATCTGAAATAGCAAAGGTTCTTGGTATATCAAGACCAAATATGACACCAATAATTGATAAACTAATTAATGAAAATTTAGTAGAAAGAAATGTAGATTCAACAGATAGAAGAGTGATACGTGTAAATTTAACATCTAATGCTAAAGGCTTTATGGCTAAACACCAACAAAAGGTTTCTAGATCATTAGCTGAAAAATTAAGTGCTTTGAATAATGAAGATTTAATTACTTTACAAGATAGTTTAACAACATTAGCTAATATAGTTAATAAAATATAAATTTAAGAGTAGCCATGCAGCTACTCTTTTCTATTATAATCTATTAAATTTTTTAGATCCAATTGTATTTAAATAATAATAACTTAATATTCCTAAAGCCACATATATAATTAATATACAAATCAAAAATAAATTCATATTTTCAGGTTTTAAAAGTAAGAATAATCCAAATGGTATTGCAGGTATTGCAATTCCTAATATCAATGATAAAAATATAGAAAAACTTTGTTTTATAACTTGAACTTCATTTGTCCACTTTAAATTTGGCCAATTTAAATTTATTATTAATCCACCTAATGATGATATTATTAATGCACACATTGGAATTATTATTGCCCATAATAAATCTATTATTGAAAGTTTTAATGCAATTACAAATATAATAGAATTAATTATTATAAATGGTGAATAAATAGCAAAGTTCAATAATCCTTTTCCTAAAAATATATCAATAGGTTTTATAGGCATAGATTGAAGTATCCATATATTCTTACCTTCTAATGAAATTGAAGATGCTGTTGTTGACATCAATACTGTGGTAAATGTTAAAGCTACAATCACAAATAAAGCTAATATCCCACTTCCTAATTGACCATTCAAACTTTCTAAATCTACAACAGCTAATAAATTTTCTTCTCCACCAAATAATGTTACCCCTGATAAAGCTGTCATTAATACTACTCCAAATGCTGTGTTAATAACATATAACGGTGAAGATATATATCTTCTAAACTCTTTCTTAAGTATTGCTAACACATGACCTGATGCTTTCATTTCAATTTTTTTAAGTTTAGAACCTTTATAGCTTTCCCCTAAAATAGCAGTAACTCTTTTATATATTTTTTTAAATACTGCTATAAATAGAATAAATGGGACTATTGACCATAAAACTAACATTAATAAACTAGACATACTTGTATTAATCAACATATCAGTAAAATAATATGCTGGTGGACAAAATGTCTTTATTGTACTAATAATATTTTCAGTCCCACTAATTAATATATCAGGTGATGCTTTAAGTTTTCCTAAACCTACAAATAATCCACCAAATAATAAAATATATAACCCTATATATGCTATATTTTTAAATCTAAACTTTGATGAAATATATCCTAATGCAATTGATATTATAGTTGCTATAACAATTGGTAGTAATGGTATAAATATAAATCCAACTAATAATAAGAAGAAGAATATAGGATTACTTCCAAGATGGATGTAATACACAACAGATGTTGGAAGTAATATTGCAAGTAAGAAAAAATAATTTAACACCATTAGCTCTATTATTTTACTTGATAATATTGTACTTTCTTTAATTGGCATAGCTGTTAACAACTCAGTATCCTTTGATGAAAATAAAACTCCTTGAGCTTTATAAATACTAGTGAATAAACAAAAAGCTATACATATTATTGGTATTACATAAAGAAATAAATCTAAAATTCCAAGCTGCTTCAATCCTTCTGCAATTGCATTAATATAAATACCAACTCCAAATAAAATTGCTGCTCCACATAATATAATAAATGCTATTTTTGATATTATTGAGCCACTTTTCTCCTTAAGAACCTTATTAATATTTAAACTTGTAATTAATTTTATTTTTAATATACTAATCAAATTATTCATTATCAACCAACTCCATAAATATTTCTTCTAAAGAACTATCTCCAACAATATCCTTTGTATTTCCGTAGCTTAATATCTTCCCTCCTTTGATTATTGCAATTCTATCACATAGTTTTTCTGCAACTTCTAATACATGTGTTGAGAAGAATATTGCTCCACCATTTTTACATACTTCCTTCATAAGTTCTTTTAATATATGTGCAGCCTTTGGGTCTAATCCTACAAATGGTTCATCTAAAATTAAAAGTTTTGGATTATGAAGCAATGCTGATATAATAACTAATTTTTGTTTCATCCCATGAGAAAAGGAAGAAATTAAATCTCCTAATGAATCTTGAATCTCAAATAGATTTGAATAATATTTTACCTTTTCCTCTCTCTCCTCTTTACTTACTCCATATATGTCTGCAATAAAATTTAAATACTGTATAGCTGTTAAAGACTCATATATATCTGGATTATCAGGAATATATGCTATTTTCTTTTTACACTCTAATGAATTTGATTTAACTGATAATCCATCAATTAAAATATCTCCCTCTTCAAACTCTAATATCCCAACAGCAGATTTTATTGTGGTTGTTTTACCAGCACCATTGTGTCCTATAAAACCAAATATCTCTCCACTTTTTACAGCTAGTGATATATTATCTACAGCTTTTTTTCCACCACTATAAATTTTTGATAAATTCTTTATTTCTAACATTTATTCTCTCCCCTTAAACTCTCTCTATATTTGTTATATATATACTATAACAATAATACCAAAAAAAACAAGCCTTTTTTAGGCTTGTTTTCATTGATTTTCTCATTATTTTCCTGCAATAGCTAACTCTTTCACTAATACGGATGGACTTCCTATATTACTCATAGGAAACTTTAAATCATTAGCTACTTCTATAATATCTTTTAATAAGTCATAGAAGTTTCCTGAAACAGTTATTTGCTCAACTGGGAATGTTTTTACGCCATTTTCAACATAAAACCCTTTTGTAGCTAAAGAAAAATCTCCTGTAACTGCACTAGCACCTGAATGTAAACCAGCAAAACTAGTTACTACTAAACCTGTTCCTATTTCCTTACATAACTCTTCTAAGCTTTTATCACCTTTTTCAATAAAGAAGTTTGTTGGTGTTCCTCCTCCACCAAATCCATTACCTGTGCTTTTTACTCCAGCTTTATTTGCAGTTTTTAAATTGTGAAGAAGCGTCATTAATTTTCCTTCTTTAATAACATCTTTCTTATAAGTAGCTACACCTTCTGAATCAAATGATGTAGACGCTAATCCAAAATCTATTAATGGATCATCTACTATGCTTACTTTTTTACTAGCAATAATTTCTCCTTCTTTATCCTTTAATAAGGATAATCCTTTTTGCACTGACTCAGCATCAAATATAGATGAAAAAGTACTTAAAAGTGAACTCATAGCTTCATTATTTATTATAACCTTATATTTTCCTGATGGAATTGATTTAGCTCCAAACTTTACAAGAGCTTCCTCAACTCCTTGCTTTGCAATTTCACATGGATTTACATCATTAACATCCCACGCTATTGTATATCCCATACCATCTTTCTTCTCTCCATCAATGTTTACAATAGGAACTACATAAGAAGTTAAATAATTATCCTTACTACTTAAATCTAACCCTTTTGAATTCATAATTCCAGATTTTGAATTTGAATATCCAATTGCACAAGTACTAAAGTTTTTAACATTTTCATTATATTTTTTGCATTCACTTTCCATACCTAATGCTAAATCTATTAATTTACTTGGATCTATATTTTCTAATTTATCACTATAAGTTTTAACCTCTGAATACTCTTTATCACCTTCATAAATAAATTGTACATCTTCATTTTCAACTGAAAGTGCCGCATCCTTCGCAGATTTTATTAGTAATGTAATAGCATCATCATCTAGTATTTCTGTATAAGAATATCCTAACTTTCCATTTATCATTCCTTTAAAATGAAGTATAAATGATTGATTTAAGCTATACTTTTCTACATCACCTTCATAAATGTTTATATTAAGACTCTCTCTATCTGAATATTGTATTTGAAAATCTTCAAACCCTGCTTTTTTTGCTTCTATAAATAATTTATCTTTAAATATTTTAAATTCCATATCTCATTCCCCCTATCTTCCACCAACAGTAATTTCTTTTACTCTAATCATTGGTTGACCAACATTTGTAGGGATTGATCCTGAAACAGAACCACACATACCTTGTGCTTGAGTCATATTATCTCCAACCATATCAATATTCATTAATATCTCACTACCTTTTCCAATAAGACTAGCTCCTCTTACCGGCTCTTGAACAACTCCATTTTTAACAAGATATCCTTCATTTACAGCAAAATTAAACTCTCCTGTAACAGGATTAACTGACCCACCACCTAATTTTTTTGCATATAATCCATCACTTATTGATTTGATAATATCTTCTGGTTTATCATCTCCAGCTGCTATATATGTGTTTGTCATTCTTGAAGTTGGAGCAAATTTATATCCTTGTCTTCTTGAACTTCCTGTTGGCTCCATTCCCATTCTTCTACCGTTTAATCTATCAATCATATATCCTTTTAATATACCATTTTCAATTAAAACATTTTTTCTTCCTTCAAAACCTTCATCATCAATATTTATTGATCCCCATGCGTTTTTAATAGTTCCATCATCTATAGCTGTAACCTTTGATGATGCTATTTGTTGTCCTAATTTCCCGGAAAATACCGAATTCCCTTTAGCAACTGAAGTCGCTTCTAATGAGTGACCACATGCCTCATGGAAAATAACTCCCCCAAATCCATTATCAATAGCAACAGTCATTTTTCCTGCTGGACAATTTTTTGCATGTAACATTGTATGAGCTGTTCTTGCTGCTTCCTTACCAAAATATTCAGGATCAACTTCATTAAACATCTCAAATCCCATTAATCTTCCTGGCCCTTCAAATCCTGTTTGATTTTCCCCATCCTTAGATGCAACTGCATTAACAGCTAATCTTGTACGAACTCTTCTATCATCAACATAAAGACCTTCTGTATTTGCTATTAAAACCTTTTGATCCTTATCTAAATAATTAACCATTACTTGAGAAATCTCTTCATGATAATTTTTAGCAGCTCCATATGCTATTTTCATTACTCCAATTTTTTTTGCATAATCAATAGCTTCAGGATAATATTTAACTGGATGATTATTAACTATCTTCTTATCATTATTTATTACAATGAATTTTTCTTCTTTCATCTCACCTAATGCCATTGCTGCCTTTGTTGCTGTATCCAACAAAGCTTGTAATGAATTATTATTTGTATATGCATATACACTCTTTAATCCTTTATATATTCTTATTCCTATACCATATATTCTTCCACCAACAGCACTTTCAACTTTTCCATCCATTATTCCTATTGCGTTGCTGATAGAGTCTTCTTCAAAAATTTCTGCAAAATCCCCACCAGTAACTAAACATCTTGATAATACTGCTGATACTACCTCTTTACTTAACATAATTCCCTCCTATTTAATTGATTTACTTTCCTCTTTAAAAATATTATACCATTTATTTACGAATTCACCAGTACACCATTCAGCCATAATTATCTGTTCTCCCTCATTCAATTCAACTGATGCTATTGGTGTCCCACTTAAATCTGCTCCCTGTATATTATATATATCAATTTTATCTTCAAATACAATTAAAGCAATATTTCCACCAGGTGATGTAAATACATCCTTTACAAAAGGAACTTTTCCTTTAATAACTTTCCATGGAATAATTAAAGTATCATAATTTAATATTTTTTTAGTTGGCTTTAAGTTAACAGGATAATCTGTATAGTTTTTATTATTATCTATTGGAGAAACTCTTCCAACTACATTCCATTTTCCACCACCTCTACGAAGTGTAAAATTCTCATAATTTATATATTTACTTAGTCCTTTTTTCTCTTCTTCTGTAAGTGTATTCATGTGCTGTTCATAATCTGCTTTGTAAGTTGAATTAGCATCCTTTGTGAAAATATCTTGAATAACCATTGGCTTATTCGTAAGTAAGTTATCAATTGGTAATACTTGATACTTGTTGTAATCTAACGTAAATTTTTCTCCCTCATATGCTTCTGTTGAAATGTAATCATTGCCCACAAAATTAATTGTTCTATATAGCATTACCTCATTGTTTAAATCATAGTAATTTGCTATATCCTGTGGTTTGCTTTTTCCATCTAATGATTTGGCATTAAAGTATTCAATATAATTTTTATCATTCTCAAAAACTTTTTTCTCTAATGACCATATTCCATCCATCCTGGGAAAAATAATATTATTCCTCTGTTCAATATCTACTATTTCTCCATTATTTACACTAATCCAAACAGTTCTATAACTCTCTGGAATTATTTCTCCATATGGATTTGTCTTTGCTGGAGTCTTAAGACCTACTAAAACGCCTTCTGGCATTGCTGTATATGATTTTTGTTCAGTATCTTCTGATTTTATCTCGCTATATACAGTTTCCTTCACTTCTCCTATTTTTTTTACTTGATACAGCACTCCTGAAAAATATATATAACTTCTATCATCATTTCCTCTAATAAATTCATACAATATTCCCTGCTTGTAATAACCTGAATATATCTCAACTTCATCATGCCCTAAATTTAAATCACTTAATTTTAAATTAGTTTCATAAGAAATAACGTAATCATTTTTAACTAATTTTAACTTATGATTTACCCCCACATAACTCTTGTCTTCAAAATCAAAATAATTTGAAGATAACTTTATTAATTCACCTTTTGAGTTTGTATCTATATATTCTTTAGAAGTACTTTCTTCTAAAATTTTGTAGTCAATAACTTCCCATTCCCCTTCTATTTCAAACTTTGAATTTGTTGGAGGTAATATTTCATTGGTCTTCTCTGAAGTTATGTTATTACAACCGTAAAGAAAAATGAAAAAAGAACATAAACATAATGATATAAATTTTTTCATTATTTCATACCTCCCATTGGAATTATAATTTCAATACTAGTCCCCTTAGAAATTTCACTTTGTACATTAAAGCTACCTTTGTGAAGTCCAATTATTTCATCACAAATTGATAATCCAATACCATTTTGAGATTTTGAATTTTTTCCTTTGTAGAATTTTTCTTTGACTTTAGGAAGATCTTCTTTTGATATTCCACATCCCTCATCAATTATATTTATATATAAATTTTCCTTTGTAGACTTAAATATAACTTCAATACTTCCATGTTCCTCTGTAAACTTAAATGAATTATCTATTATATTTAATAACACCTGTTTAATTCTATCAAAATCTATAATTGCTTCTCTTTCTCTTAAATTGTCAATTACCTTAAAATTTTTATTTTCAATTTCTGCTCTCGGAGTAAAAGAGTGTTCTGTATATCTAATCAACTCTTCCAAATCTACAGTTGTCTTTCTTAGTGTAATATTTCCATTAACCAATCTTGAAAAATCTAATAATTCTTCAACCATTATTGTTAATCTATCTGCTTCTTTTTCTATAATATTAACCCCTAAATCAACTGTATCCTTATCACTTGTATCTTGATTTATAGTTATAGCCCATCCTTTAATTGATGTTAACGGAGTTCTCAATTCATGAGATACAGATGATATAAACTCATTTTTCAGCTTATCTTTTTTGATTATCTCTTCAGCCATATAATTAAGAGTTGATGATAGCTTTCCAATTTCATTATCCACCTTACTATAACTTCTAACCTCCATATTCCCATTAGCCATTGCCTCAGCAACCTTAGTAACAGATTTTATGGGATTTGTAATTTCATTAGCTAAATATATACTGATAATAACTGCACAAATAAGCACCGCTAAAGAAATAATAATTAAAGATGTCACCATAATTTTTATTCCATTATCAATATTCTCCATTGATGTTATATATCTTATAATTCCAACGATTTCACCATTTACCTCTAATGGAGATGAAACAGCCATAACAGTATAATCATAATACTCAACTTTTCCAACCCATCTTGATGATTCACCCTCAATAGCCTTCTTTATATCATCATATTTGGATAAATTACTATCTCTCACGCCTATAGAGTCCATTAATAAATTCCCATCTTTATCTAACACTTGAACTTGAGCATTACTTTGATCCCAAAATGAATCTACATTATCATAAATTTTTTCTTCTAATGATGACAATGAAAAATATTTATCATAATATGCTACTGACATACTTATTTGATTCTTTAATATCTGTTCAGTATTATTATAGTAATATGATTTTACATATAATGATAATAATACATTTAAGACAATTATGGTTATACACATCAAGGCTAAAAAATTTCTAATTATTCTATTTCTAATGCTTTTATTTCTATTCATTTTCACTCTTCTTCCATCTATACCCCATTCCCCATATAGTTTCTATATATGTTGGTGTAGATGGCTCATCCTCAATCTTTGCTCTTAATCTTCTTATATTTACATCAATAATTTTCGGATCTCCAAAATAATTATATCCCCATACCTGATTTAATAGGTCATCTCTTGAAAAAGCTTTATTAGGATTCTCAATAAATATTTTTAAAATCATAAACTCTTTTGGAGTTAAGTCAACTTCAACTCCATCTTTATATACCTTTTGTGAATATAAATCAATGACAAATGGTCCTCTTTTTAATTCTGCTACTTCTACACTTGCTTTATCATTTTCTAGTCTTCTTAGTATCGCTCTTACTCTTAAAACAACTTCTAAAGGATTAAATGGCTTAACAATATAATCATCAGCCCCAAACTCTAACCCCATAATTTTATCCATATCCTGACCTTTTGCAGTTAACATCACAATTCCTATACTAGGGAATATATTTCTTAATTTCTTACATACTTGATATCCATCTATTCCTGGCATCATAACATCTAATATTGCCAAATCAGGCTTTTCTGATACTGCTAAATTTATTCCATCCTCCCCATTTGAAGCCTCTATTACTTCAAAATTATTTCTAACTAAATTTATTTTTAAAAATCCTCTTATGCTTTCTTCATCTTCTACTAATAAAATTTTAGGCATATAACCTCACTCCTTTATCGTCTCCCATAAAAAATTTAAAAAATTATAGCAAAAAAGAAGCCACTAAAGCCTCTTTTTAAATATCAAATTGATTTACTATTACTTATATTCTACTACTTCATTGTTCTAAATTCAAAACCTAAAGACTTATAATATTCAATTATTTGAGGTAAAGCTTTTACAGTTTCCTCTTTTGAATTAATATCATGCATTAATAATACAATATGGTCTGCATTAGGGCCTAACTCTGTCATTCTATCTTTTACTATTTTAACCATTTGGTCAGCTGTTTTTGGTGCTCCCTCTGCATCCTTTGTTAATGCATTCCACTCCATTATATGATACTCTTTACTATCTAGTTCTGCCTTTATTGCTTCTCTTCCATTCCATGACCAGTATCCACCTGGAAATCTTAAAACTTCTGTATGAAAATCTTTTCCTAAAACTTTTCTAAATGCTTCATTGCACTTTTCTATATCTTCCATAAAATTATTAATATTTACAGTTCTACTAGGATATAATTTTTTATAATCATGACTATAACTATGATTAGCTATTGCATGTCCATCTTTTGCAATTCTTTTTAAAACCTTTTGAGCTTCTTCATTGTTATCAAATGAATTTCCTAATACAAAGAACGTTCCTTTAACACTATATTTATCTAATGTATCTAATATTTCTGGTGTTACCTTTGTTGATGGTCCATCATCAAAAGTTAAATATACAACTTTTTTTCCATCAGTTCTTACAGGAAATTGTTTTTGTCCTTTTAATAAACCTTGTAGATTCTCTGATACCATTGTTGCATCATCAGCATTTGGATCCTCTTCTAATGTAAGATATCCTGAGTTATCTAGCTTTGGTTTTTCTGGCTCAGTAGGAATATTTTCTTCTTGATTATTTTCACCAGCTTGTACCTTAATGTTATCTCCACCAAGCTTACTTGCAGTAAATCCTATTACTCCCAACATGCAAAGTATGATTACAAATCCGAATATTATTTTCTTTTTCCCTTTTTGCCACGACTCATTTTTATTATTATTAATTTGATTGTTACTACTTTTTTCTTTTATCATACTGCCTGTCCCCTTTTAAGTCATATGTATTTACATACCTATTATACATTATTTCTTTAATATTAAGGTAACAAAAAGATAAAATTTTATTACAATTTTGTAACTGTACAAAAAAAGCTATGAAATATAAATTTCACAGCTTTACTTACATTAATGGCTCCGCGAAGAGGACTCGAACCTCCAACCTGTCGGTTAACAGCCGAATGCTCCACCATTGAGCTATCGCGGAATATTTTATTGAAAGATTTTATTCTCTCAAAATTGCATATAGATATTATTAATTCTTTTCTAATTGGTCAAGCCCTCGACCTATTAGTATCAGTCAGCTAAACATGTTACCATGCTTACACCTCTGACCTATCAACCTCGTGTTCTTCAAGGGGTCTTACTAGCTTATGCTATGGGAAATCTCATCTTGAGGGGGGCTT
>JBOFQV010000125.1:0-10266 GCA_051650705.1 Clostridium sp. | reverse complement strand
AGTTGACTCTATATTAACAAAATACTTAATTAAAGAGTTTTACACCCTGTTTTTTGAGCCAGAACCATTAGGCGGATTTTTAGATTTAGAAAATTATATGGAACTTTTAGATGGATTTATTAATTTTATAGAGGAAATTAGTGATGATGAGTATGGACTTTTAGGGATTAAATTTGCCCTAGACTTTCTAACTGATGATGAGAATAAACAATATATAATCAAAGCTTATGGGGTTGACAGCTATGATGGAAAATATAGTAGGGTAAAAAAACTGTGGGAAGTATGTTATAATGAGGATAGAGTTATAAATTCAATAAATAACAATATTGGTGTTTGGAATTGGATTAATTATTATAGAGAAAATCCTTCAGAGAGAATTTTAAATGAGCTTGAAAAGTTTTATGGAACGGAAAATAAAGAGTTTTACTATTTAGAGGATTTATTAATAAACTATGGCTCACAGGAAATTAAATTTAAGATTTTTGAGGATTTAAAAAAGCTTTATAATGATGATGTATGGGAAAAGGAAAACTACTCATATATAAATGTGTTTGGAGAGCTTTCTGTTAAATGTAAGGATATAATTCCTAAAATAAAGATTTGTGGAGTTCTTAAAAATGAGGAGAGTAAAGCACTTTTAGTTAAGTTTTTAGGGGAGTTTAATCCTGAAATGAGATATGAGGGAATTAAGGCTTTATTTTTATTTAACATGAAAGATTTTAATGATGAATTAATTTTAGAAGTTAAAAATAGACTTTGTGATGCTCCTTGTTATGTGAGGGAAGAGGCACTTTCTCTTTGCAAGGAAAAGGAAATTTTCCTTACCTTATGTGAGTATGAAAAAATCAAGGACATACTTACCAGGGTTGATGAAGATGAGGGCTTTTATGAGGAGCTTAAGGAAATTATAAAATAGGTATGAAAAGAGGTGAGGGGTTTGAGCTGGGTTAAGGAAGTTAACAATATGCAAAACTCAATTAGTGAAAGTATGTATATTGATATTATTGAGTTTTATGAGTATTGTGAGGGGGAAATTGAGGAAATTGAAAATCTCTATCAGGAATTTATGGTTGTATTTAATAAGGAGATTTTGAATTTCAAGGAAAATCCTGATGAGGGATGGGCTTTACTTTGTAATTATGATGAAGAAGTTACGGAGCTTTTACATGATTGTATTATGAAGAAGGATGAAATAGAAAATAAGTGTCTTCAAAGGTTAATAGGCTTTCAACAACAGGTTTTAAGAATTAATGTTAGACCAAGTGAAGCTTCCATGATTAAGGCTAGAATCATTGGCTTTACAAGAAGCACAGCTAAAACTTTAAGTAGTTTTGCAGTTGATATTTTTGAAAAGCTTCAAGAAGTTATGCTTGAAATGAGAGATGATATCATTGCTTATGTTAAGGGACTTATTGGTACAGGTCTTGTAGATGATGTTACATTTGAGAGAATTGAGATACCTGAGCCTATTCTTAAAAAAAATGAGAAGATTTTTAATTATAAGGATATGGTTAAAATTGCTTTAGATAATGGATATGAGTACAAGTGGAGTAATGGTAGTCACAATATTTATGAGCATAGTAAATCTCAGAAGATTGTTGTTATTCCTTCACATTCCTTGGGGCTTGGCTTGTCTAAGAAAATAATGAAACAAATACAAGCAAATAGTGCGTAAAAGAATATTATTTACAAGTGAGAGAGGGGTATAATTTGGGGAATGGAGATTTTAAAGGGGATTAATGAGGAGCATAGGGAGCTTTGGTTTGGGTCAACTAGTAATTTTCCTAAAGGTATTAAAAAATATTCCTTAGAGGAAAAGATTGAAAAAGAAAGGGAGTTTGATTCTTTTATTGATGAGATAGTAGCTCTTTTAAAAGGGTTTAAAGTTCTTGGAAAAGAGGAATTTTCTGAGCTTTGGAGAAGGAAAGAGGAGGAGCTTATATTAAAGGATGGCTTTCTTAATATAAACATTTCAGATGGGGCTATGAAAAAAGGGATTTTGGAGATTACTAAGAGGTTTGTCCTTGAAGCTAAGAATTTTCAAAATGATATGAAGTTTGAAGATATTGGACAGGCTCTAAGAAATGTTTGGATTATTACAATTCTTCAAGGGGTTTTTGGAAGAGAAGTTAAGTATTCCTCGGCTATTTTTGGATATAGTATGCTTTATCCATTTACAGATAATTATTTAGATGATGTTAAGGTTTCTATAAGTGAAAAAAGAGAATTTAATAATAGATTTACTAAAAGGCTAAAGGGAGAGAAGATTGTTCCTAAGAATAATCATGAGGAGAAGGTTTTTGAGCTTGTTTCTAAAATTGAGGAGTGCTTTTCAAGGGAAAATGATCCTTTAGTTTTTGACTCTCTTATAAGAATTCAAAATGGTCAAATAGAAAGTATTGACCTTCAAGAGGGGAACACTTCTCCATATGAAAAAGATATTTTAGGAATTTCCATTGATAAGGGAGGAGCATCTGTTCTTGTAGATGGTGCTTTAATTTATGGGGATTTAACCTATGAGGAGTTATTTTTCTGTATTGGTTATGGCTTTTTACTTCAGCTTGGTGATGATCTTCAGGATGTTAAGGAGGATTACCAAAATAATCATACAACAGTTTTTTCACAGCTTGCCTTTAAATATGATTTAGAGGGACTTTCAAATAAGCTTATTAATTACACAATTAATTTAGTGGATAATGCAGAATGTTTTTCTTCAAATAATGGGGAGGAGCTTAGAAATTTGATAAAAGATAATTGTCTTTTGTTAATTTTATTTTCAGTAGTACTAAGTAAGGAATTTTTTAATAAAGATTATATAAGACTTATTTCAGAATATCTACCATTTAGAATAAAATATGTAGAAAACCTAAAGAGTAACTTGAGAAAGCGAATGAAGGGATTAAAGGGTGTTTTAGAAAATCCTGATGAACTTTTAAATGCAATAATAAAAAGTTAGGGAGGAATATATTATGGAAGGTCTTTATCTTATTACATTAAATACTCCTTTTGGTGTTGAAAAGGGAGAATTACTTCTAAAGATAAATGGAGAGCAGCTAAGCGGAGAAATAAAAGCAAAGAATAACATTACTGAAATAACTAATGGAAGCATAAAAGGAAACAATTTTTCTTTTTCAGGTAAGGTTAAAGCTGGATTTATGAGTGTTGCCTTTAATGCTAAGGGAGAAATTTTAGGGGAAGAAATATCTGGAGTTGCCAGTACAAAATATGGGGACTTTGAGGTAAAAGGAGAAAAAATTAAATAAATATAAAAAAAATAGTTGCCAAAATGGAATTTTATGTATACAATAATAAAGAAATCTCTTTGCACTGCATATATAGCTACAGTACAAACTGATCAGGCCAGAGTAAAATCGTGGAGCCGGGCCATAATTTTGGCAACAGGAGAATTTATCACCTGTGGGACAGTGAAATGTTCTACAGGTGTTTTTTTATACGCATTTTTAGAACATTAACTGAAGACTTTCAACCATGCAATGCCATAGAGCTATCAAAATAATGACTCAAAATGAGTCAAAAATGGAGGTAACTCATTATGACAAACAAATTAAATGGTTTAACAAAGGAAGAAGCACTAGAAAGACAAAGGATTTATGGAAAAAATCAATTAACTCCAGAAAAAAAGGAAAGCTTTTTTCACAAGGTTATTGAGGTAATAAAAGAACCAATGTTTTTATTACTATTAGTAGCTGCTGTAATTTACTTTATTTTGGGAGAGCCTAGAGATGGAAGCATAATGCTTGTCTTTGTTATTGGAATCATCTCAATTGATGTTATTCAGGAGTGGAAAACAGATCAAACCTTAAAGGCATTAAAGGATTTATCGGCACCCCATATTACTGTAATAAGAGATGGGAAAGAAATTCTAATTAACTCTGAGGATTTAGTTCCTGGAGATTTAATGATTATTAATGAGGGAGTTAAAATACCAGCAGATGGGGAAGTAGTAAAATGCAATGATCTTTGTGTTGATGAATCATCCTTAACAGGAGAGGCAGAAGGTGTTTGGAAAATTACAACAGGGGACTTACAAGAGGAAAATAAGGACTATTGGAGAAGGGACTACTGCTATGCAGGGACATTAGTAATTCAAGGAAGTGCAATAGTTTTAGTTGATAAAATAGGGGCACAAAGTGAATATGGAAAAATAGGTGCCAATATTATTTCAGTAGAAGATGCGCCAACACCACTTCAAAAGCAAACAGGTGGTCTTGTTAAAACCTGTGCAATTATTGCCGGAATATTATTTTTATTAGTTTGTTTAGTAACATTTTTAAATTTATCAGATCATGGATTTAAGGATAGAATTATAGAAAGTATTTTATCTGGAATTACTCTAGCTATGGCAATGATACCTGAGGAATTCCCAGTAATTTTAACAGTATTCTTATCAATGGGAGCTTGGAGACTTGCTAAAAAGCATTCATTAGTAAGGAAATTGCCATCAGTTGAAACCTTAGGGGCAATATCTGTTCTATGTGTAGATAAAACAGGAACAATTACAATGAATAAAATGAGTGTAACAGAAGTCAAGCCTTTTAAAGAGGGGAATGAAATGGAGCTTTGCAAGATTTTGGGAATGGCATGTGAAACAGAACCCTATGATCCAATGGAAAAGGCAATGCTTAAATACTGTGAAGAAAAAAATATATGTAAGAAGGAGTTATTTAGTGGGGCTTTAGTAACTGAATATTCCTTCACAAATGAAAGAAAAATGATGGGACATGTTTGGAACAGAGAGGGAGAAATTATTGTTGCATCAAAGGGCTCACCAGAGAAGATTCTATCTCTTTGCTCCTTAAAGGATGAGGAAAGAAAGAGTGTTGAAAATGAAATTTATAAAATGTCCAAGGAGGGATTAAGAGTAATTGCTGTTGGACAAATGAAGGTGAATAGTGAAGAGGAGGTTCCAAAGGAATTAGAGGATTGTGTTCTTGAGCTTGTTGGAATTATTGGGCTTTGTGACCCACCAAGAGAGGGGGTAAAGGAAGACATCAAAACCCTTGAAAAAGCAGGAGTTAGAGTGGTTATGATTACTGGTGATAATGGAATCACAGCTAGCTCTATTGGAAGACAAATTGGAATGGAGTTTCCTGAGGATATAATAACTGGGGAAGAGTTAAATTCTATGAGTGATGAGGAACTTAGAGAAAGAGTTTTACATGTTTCTATTTTCTCAAGGGTTGTACCAGAGCATAAAATGAGAATTGTTAAGGCTTTTAAGGAAAATGGACAAGTTGTTGCAATGACTGGTGATGGGGTAAATGATGCTCCAGCTTTAAAGTATGCAGACATTGGAATTGCAATGGGCAAAAGAGGGTCAGAGGTTTCAAGAGAGGCAGCAGACTTAATTTTGTTAGATGATAATTTTACTACTATTGTTGATACTGTAAAGGATGGACGTAGAATTTATGATAATATTAGAAAGGCTGTGGGATATGTTTTCACAATACACATTCCAATTGCTTTTGCTTCACTTCTTGGACCAATGCTTGGAATAAGTTCTTCAATGCTTTTACTTTTACCAGTTCATGTTGTTTTGTTGGAGCTTTTAATTGATCCTACTTGCTCTATTGTTTTAGAGAGACAACCAGCAGAGGATGATATTATGGATAGAGGGCCAAGGAATCCTAAGGAGAGCATTTTAACTAAGGGAATTCTCATTAAGAGTGTTATTCAGGGACTTGTATTGTTTGGAATTTCTTTTGGTAGTTATTATTACTTCCTTGAAAATGGCGGAGATGAAAGATTGGCTAGAACTATTGGACTTGCTATTATTATGCTTTCTAATGTTTTCTTGGTTCAGGTTAATAGTTCTGAAAGGGATTTTGCTTATAAGACTATTTATAAGCTTAGAAAAGATAAGGTTATGTGGGGGATATCTCTTGGGACAATTATTGGGCTTTTAGTGATTTTATATACTCCAATTACTGGTTTCTTAAAGCTTGCACCACTTACTTTAGGTCAGTTTGGATATGTGATTTTAGTATCATTTATTGGGGTTATGTGGTATGAGGTGGTGAAGGTATTAAAATAGGGTGCATGAGAGGTTGAAAATTTTTGTTGCTTATTCCGTCGCATTCGCTCCAAGTCAACGCACCATAAAATTTTCAACCTTATTCAAGCTCTATTGTTAATATGGAGAAAGAGTGAGGGGATTTTTGTTGCTTATGACCTCGCATTCGCTCCAAGTCAACGCACCAATAAATTTTCAACCTTATTGCAGTTCTATTTTTAATATAAATTATATACTTCTATATTTTTTTAGTCCTAGTAAGTTTAGTAGGTAAATTATTATAGCAAAGACTAGTAGACAAAGTAAATTACTACCTATTTCAGCTAGTCCATTTCCTTTAATCATTATCTGTTGAAGTATATCAGCGCCATAGTAAAGTGGGACAAAATGAGCTAGGTTTTGAAGTAATGGACTCATGCTATCAATTGGGATGAGTCCTGTAAAAAATATTTGAGGAACTATAATTACTGGTATAAACTGTAGCATTTGAAACTCTGAGGTTGCAAAGGTTGATAGGAATATTCCAAGTGATAGGGCAACAAAGGATATTAGAACATTTGTTAGTATTACTAGTGATATATTTCCTACTATTTTCATATCTAGTACATAGATTGAATAGAGTACAATAATTACTGTTTGGATTATTGCAAATATACCATAGCCTAAAAGATAGCCAAGTAGTATTTCATATCTTTTTATTGAGGTTGAAAGAAGCTTTTCTAGAGTTTTTGTGGTTCTTTCCTTTAATATTGATATTCCTGCAATTATAAATACAAAGAAGAATACAAAGAAGCCTATTAGTGTTGGATTAAAAGTATCAAAAAATGTTAGGCTTTCATCTCCATAAAGATAGTCACTTTTAATGTCTATTTCCTTAAATTTATCCTTCATTGATGGATTGAGTTTAAGGAAATTTGTTTTTAGAGTTTCAATACCTTCCTTTGATAAAGTACTTAAAAATATGCTTTTAACCTTTGAACTGTCCATAGGCGTGCTGTTTTCATAAGTTATGCTATAGCTTTCTCCATCCTTATATATAAATGCTTTTAAGCTGTCATCCTTTATTTTGTCATAAATGTTTGAATTATTATCATAAACCTCTAAATCAAGGGAGTTTTCACTTAGGCTTGTTTGCAAGTCTTTAGGTAAATCGTAAACTCCAACTTTTAGATTAGTATCTGTAGTTGATGTGAAAATATAATTTACTAGGGTAATTAATAAAAGTGGTGCTAGCATTATTAAGGCTAGAGTTCTCTTATCTCTTAGGGTTTGAATAATTATTCTATTTACTAGTGCAAGTATTTTCATTTAATTTTCCTCCTTTAAGAATACATCTTCTATGGTTGTTACATTAAAGATTTCCTTAAGATGTTGTGAAGTGCCATGGGCTATAACTTTACCATTATTTATTAGAGCTAGCTTGTCACACTTTTCTGCTTCATCCATTACATGGGTTGTTACTATGATAGTTTTTCCTTCTTCCTTAAGTTTTTTTAGCTCCTTCCATATTGATAATCTAAGCTTTGGGTCAATGCCAACTGTTGGTTCATCAAGTATTAAAATTTCTGGATCTTGTATAAGAGCTAAGGCTAGGGATAATCTTCTTTTCATTCCACCAGAGTAGTTAGAGACCTTTTTATTTAGGTGTTCCTTTAAGTCTACTAAGGAAGCTGTGTATTCAATTCTTTCTTCTAATTTACCCTTTTTCAATCCATATATATTACCAAAAAACTTAAGGTTTTCTCTTCCTGTTAGCTCCTCATATAAGGCATCTGATTGAGCCATATAGCCTATTTTATCTAGTATCTTTAGGTTTGGAATTTTTGTGTTAAATATTTCTACTGTACCTCTATCAACCTTTTCCATACCAAGTATTATCTTAACTAAAGTGGTTTTTCCAGCACCTGAAGGACCAATTAATCCTAGTATTTCAGATGATTCTACATTGAGGTGTATATTGTCTAAAACTTTTGTTTTTGAATAACTTTTTTTTATGTTTTGAGCTTTTATTATAACCATGTTTACCTCCATAATTTGCTTTAATTTTCCTTATGATTCCATTATAATTGTGTATGTAATGAATACAATAAACAAAAAATCAAAAGTGATTATTTATAAACAAAAATATACAATGTGTTGAGTTTTAGGTGAAATAATGTTAAAGAAAAGTGATAAAACTAAAGTGTTAATTAAAAGTGCATTTATTAATTTGCTTGGTGAAAAGGGGTTAAATGAGGTTACTGTAAAAAATATAGCTGACTCCTTAGATATAAATAGGGGGACTTTTTACATTCACTATGAGGATAAATATGCTTTGCTTGAAGAAATAGAGATGGATATTATAAATAATATTAATCAAATACTTGAGGATGGAATAAACTTTGCTGGAATTAATTCTATAATGGAAGGGAATAAGAATGTTCTTTTAGATACATTAACAAATGTTTATAGCTATATAAAAGAGGTTTCTGATATTATTGGAATTTTACTTGGGCCAAAGGGTGATATAGCTTTTCAATGGAGGGTTAAAATTTTAGTTGAGAGCGTTTTACAGAAAAATTTAGAATATTTAAATATGGAGAATACAATGTATTATAAGTATATGTCTGTTATTGCTTCATCTGCTCAGCTTGGGATTGTTGAGAAGTGGATTAAGTCTGATTTTAAGGAGACTCCTGAGGAGTTGGCACTTTTTATGAGTAATATTATTCATGAGGTTTTCTTTAAGGTGTTAGTTAGTGAAAAAACTAAGGGGTAGGGAGGTAGATTAGTATTTTCTTATAAAATAAGAAATAACCTATGTGTTAATTTTTACACATAGGTTATTTAAATATTTATATACATCATCATAGTTGATTTGAATTTCTTCAAATTTTATTATTAGTTTCTTTTTCTTTTTAAATCTTCTAAGCCTAGATATATTTCTTCCCTAGAAAAGTTACCTTTTTCAAGATCATCATCGCTTTTTTTTAGAAGCTCATTATAAAAATCCTCTGCTATTTCATAAACTTCTTGAACATTTGTGGTTTCTAATTCTTGAAATATCATGTCTTCGGCTTTTGCATAATCCCCTTGATTTAAATATTTTTGTACCATTATATAAAGCATACTTGAATTTCCAAAGTTTTCGAAATTTATTGTATCTGTGTTTCCTTCTCTTGCTAACATTTCTATCCCTCATCTTTAATTTATTATCCATATTATATCCCAAATTGAAAATAATATAAATTAAAATAGAGTAAGCTTTACAATTATTTTACTTCGTTTTTTATATTGTTATAAACTTCATTTAATGTACTGTCATCATCAAAATTAATATAAACATCCTGTTTGTTGTTATTCATTTTAATGAGTAGGCAGTTTGGATTTTTTGATTGGAGATGAAGGGTTACCTTTTGTCCATTTTCCAGTTTGTAGCTACCTGCTTTAACATGTCCAATACCAACACCATTAACTTTAAAAGTATCATTAGGTAATTCATTAACTATTTCTATACTTTTAATGTCCTTAAAATTTATTGTCTCACTTTTGGGACCTGAAATTGTAAAGGAACCAAGATCCTTATTTATGGTAACTTCCATTGGTCTTGTTGAAAAATAGAAGATTCCAATTAAGACTAGGATAATTGGTACAGAAGTAATTAAGGAATACATCATTAAGCTTTTCTTGTTAAAATTATCCTCTTGAGTTCTTGTCCCTTTATTAATCCATACAATTGATGCTAGAGCAATTATTATAATTAGAATTGGGGCAGTAGAGGAAATCCAAGGAGTAGATTTTGAAAGTAGTCCAGAAATAATCATTACTCCTCCCATGAGAAATAACATGATTCCTATTCTTTTTCTTACAACCTCAATATTGATTTTTTTCTTTTCTTCTTTTGAAGCTGTATTATATCCTGCAATTAAAAAATCCCACTTTAATTTCCAAATGCAAACTGAAAGAATAAAGAATAAAATACCAATTCCTATCATTATATAATCCATATTTTCACCTCTTAGCGGTTTAATTATTTTGTATATAGTATAGTATACTATATTGTGAGGTGTTAGTAAATATATGTAAATATATTTTTGAATCTTAATTTAATATTACAAGGTTAAAGAATTCCTTAATGTTATCTTAAATAGGAAGATGGAGGGGTTTTTTTGTATATAATAATAAAAAAAGCTAAGGGGTAAATAAGATGAATTATATTTCAAAAACTAATAAGATGATTTTTTCCTATAGTT
>JBOFQV010000124.1:0-23004 GCA_051650705.1 Clostridium sp. | reverse complement strand
TCTCAAAAAACTTACTCATAAAAAGAATTGCTGGTTTTGTTTATCTATATTCTGTTCAATTTTCAAAGACCAATTTGTTTGCCGCTCTTAGCGACTTGTTTATCTTATCACTGCTTCAACACTCTGTCAACAACTTTTTAAAAAAACTTTTTTGATACTTTTCAAATTTGTTTTTTTGTTGTTTTCTTGTGTGTCTCTCAGCGACGAGATTTATAATAACATACCCCAAAAGAAAATTTAACTTATATTTTCTTATAAATTAACATTATCTTATCATTACTACTAATATCTTAAAGTTTCTTAATATATCTTATATAGATACACTTGGTTTAGTTTCTTTATTTATCATTAACATTCTAAATATTCAGCTATATATTTAATTGTTTTCATAGTTAAAATCACACTTATTTCACCCAATTTGGTTAAATTTATTCTAAATACATACTTATTTATATAAAAAAAAGAGGGAATCTCTTCCCTCTTTATAAATTACATTAATTTTTTAATTTGACTTACTAATGGATCTGCAACAGTACCAACAACTATTTGGAAGTTGTTTGTTCCCATTTTCATTACTCCAGTAGCACCTAATTTTCTTAATTCTGATTCATTAATATATGAACCATCTTTTAATGTTACTCTTATTCTTGTTATACAAGCATCTATACTATCTATATTTTCTCTTCCACCTATTGATTGAAGTATCCCTGCTGCTTGATCAGCTAAGTTGCCTTTTCCAGCTTTAACAGCTGCTGCACTTCCATCACCTTCGATTTCAACTTCAAAATCATCATCTTCTCTACCTGGAGTCTTTAAGTTAAACTTCTTAATTGCAAAGTAGAATATTACAAAATAAAGAACTCCAAATATAGCACATACTAATAATAGTAAAGGAATATTTGATGTATTTTCCTTAGCACCAAATAAAGCTAAGTCAATTGCCCCTGCTGAGAATGAGAATCCTAAATGTATATTTAACATGTAACAAACTGCCATTGATACTCCAGTTAATAATGCATGGATTACATATAATACTGGTGCTAAGAACATAAATGTAAATTCAATTGGTTCTGTAATACCAGTTAAGAATGCTGTGAACCCTATACTAATAAGCATACCTGATACAGCTGCTCTCTTTTCCTTCTTCGCTGCTAATATCATAGCTAAACATGCTGCTGGTAAAGCAACCATTAATATTGGATAGAATCCTGCAACTAAAGCTCCTCCTGTTGGGTCTGGTGAATTTAAGAATCTTCCTAAATCTCCAGTTACAACAGTTCCATCTGGCATAGTGTATGAACCTACTTGCCACCAAACTATAGCATTAACAATGTGATGTAAACCAAATGGAAGTAATAATCTATTTATAATACCATATGCTGCTGCTCCAGCTGCACTTGCTCCTAATACTACATTACCAAATGAATCAATACCTGATTGAATAGTTGGCCACCACCAACCAATTGGGAATGCTAATAGTAATGCTGCTAATGAAGTTACAATAGGAACAAATCTCTTACCACCAAAGAATCCTAAGAATTGAGGTAATTGAATTTCATGGAATCTATTGTATAGTGAAGCTGCAATTAAACCTATAACTATACCACCAAGAACACCTGGATCAACCTTTGTACCAGCTATAACTTCTGATGATTTCATCATAATTTGGTAACCAACTACTGCTGAAAGAGCTGCTACCCCGTTATTGTTTTTAGCTAATCCTATTGCAACACCTACTGCAAATAGTAATGCTAAAGAACCAAATACTGCATCTCCAGCTTGAGCCATTGCTGGAATTCCTAATACGTCATCTTGTCCTAATCTTAATAAAAGACCTGCTGCTGGCAATACAGCGATTGGAGTCATTACTGCTTTACCAAACTTTTGGAAAGCGCCTAATACTTTACTTTTTGTGTTTGACATGTTTATTCCTCCTTATTTCATTTATATTATTTTTCATTACATAAGTTTTATTCATATCAACGTTTATACATAAAAATAATTTCTGAAAACAAAAAAAGCTGAAAAGAATATAAAAATATCCTTTTCAGCTAATGCCCTATAGTTACACGCCGATTGTTTTAAAACTCATATATCATTTAATTCAATTATATATTACCTCAAAACACTTGTCAACGGTTTCAAGCAGTTTTTTTATATTTTTTTAAGCTCTACTCTATATTTTTTCCATTTATATGTTGACACAAATTTTCTATGTTTATATAATTAAACTACAACGTGTTACTGTTAAATCAGGCATAAGTTTTCACTAAACTTATGCCTTTTTTTAATATTTACATTATTTTTTACAATAATATGTACTATTACATACTTAAATCAGACAAACTATTATTGTGAATTTATATGAATTAGAAAGGAAGTGAACATTCCTATATATTAGGAATACATTATGTTTGGATTTTTTAAAAAAGGAAAGAAAAACGAAAATAACGCTTTAAAATTAGTTGCACCTGCAACAGGAAAGGTACTTCCAATAGATCAAATACCAGATCCTGTTTTTGCTCAAAAAATGGCTGGTGATGGTGTTGGAATAGAAGTTGCTTGCGATACAATTGTTGCACCTGCAGATGGTGAAATAACTCTAGTATTTAAAACAAAGCATGCATTTGCTATGACTTTAGATAACGGGCTTGAATTATTAGTTCATATTGGTATTGAAACTGTATCATTAAATGGAGAAGGTTTTGAACAATTAGTTGAACAAGGGGTTAAAGTTAAAGCTGGAACTCCAATTATAAAAATTGATAGAGAATTTATAAAGAGTAAAGGATTATCATTAGTTACTCCTGTACTTATTACAAATGTAGATTCAGTAAAAACATTAAACCCTATTTCAGGTATGGATGCTACTGCTGGAGAAACTTCTGTAATTGAATATACTGTTTAATTAATTTAAAGGATAGGCAATTTAACCTATCCTTTTTTATAAATAGCTAAAAGGAGTGCTTTATTTTGAAAAAAGTAAAAAATAATATCTCATCTTCTCAACAAACCAAAGATAAAACTTTAAAATCATCTTTAATTAAAACATATGGAACTATAGTTATCTTAATAATTTCATATTTCATTTTAACTTTCAGTATAAACTCTGTAGATAAGAAAATGGATAAATTAGCTTCATCAGATACATCCATTGTTCTTAAGCAAACAATAAATGAAAACCAATATTTTTTATCAACAAATGGTTCTTTCTTTGGACTTACAAGATGTACTTCACTTCCATTAAATAGGCTTTCAATTAAAGATTCCACTTCAAATATATCTTCTCAAGAAAATATCATCATCGATTCTTTTTTTGATAATGATATAAATTCTATTGTTATTGGAGGAAAATCTTCTAATATAAAGCAAATTATTTTTACTGATGTGGCTGAAAATAATGGTTCTAAATCTAAGAAGGATGTTACTATTGATGTCCCTAATGATGAATACTTTTTAATTTCTTCTCAATATTCAACTTCTTATGAAAACATAAGATTAATAAAATATGATAATACTATAATTGAAATTAATTAAGGGTTGTCAACTGACAACCCTTAATTTGATTAAATAAATATATTTAAATTTACTTTATAAAGATACTCTAAATCTTTCAACATGCATAGCTAAGTATGCAATCTCATCCTCTGTTACTTTTACATCTAAATTATCCTCAAAAATTTCTGCAATTTCTTCAGCTATTTTGTATGAAATTTTGTATTTCATTTTTATAATATCTATAAAATCATTTTGAATATGCTTTTTAGTAATTATTCTTTCTATTGCAAATCTAATATGAGTTAAAAATCTTGCATAATCTAAAGATCTCCTATCAATATATATCCCTAAGCTATCTTCAACATGTTCTACAATTGTATTACCTAAATAACTATATTTTAATGTGTTAGATAGTTTTCCATTATTTCTAGCTGAATGTATATGCAAAGCAATAAAACCTATTTCTCCATGAGGAATAGTTATATTTTTAAACTTCCCTATTTTTCTAGCTACTACTTCTGCTAAATCAAATTCTCTAGGATATAATGTTTCTATTTCAATTACAAATGGATTTTGAATTTCTTCTCCATTTTCTAATCTTTTAATAGCAAAATTTAAATGATCTATAAACCCTATATGTATATTTTCACTTAATTCTTCTCCTAGATCCTCACTAATTTCATAAATTATCTCTTCACACTTTGCAATAAATTCTGTATCAATATTTTTAACAAGCTTATTGAAATTCTCTAAGCTTTCACTATCTTCTATAGTAAATATTTTATCTATCTCTGTGCCACTTTTAATAATGTCTCCAAACTTCTTCCCAAACCCAATACCTTTATTAAATAGAATTTTCTCTTTACCTTCTGATTTAACTAGAACTATATTGTTATTAAATACCTTTGATAGTACAACATTATTTTTAAGTTTCATTTAAGCCCCCGTAATATTTTCAAAATTTTTTATTACTTTACTTTATAATAAGTAATATGATCACGCCATACTCCATTTATAAATAAATATTTTTCATTTACTCCTAATTTTTTAAAGCCACATGCTTCTAATACATTTTTAGATCTGTCATTTTCAACCAACGCTGATGCTTCTACCCTATGTAATTCTAATTCTTCAAACGCATACTTAAGCAGTAGATTTAATGCTTCCTTCATATACCCTTTTCCCTGATTCTTATTATCTATTGAATATCCAACAATACCACTTTTAAATATCCCTTGAACTATATTAGCAATTTTAATTTTTCCAATTAACTTTTCTTCCTTATAAATTCCTAAATCAACAGTTACCCCATTGATAAATTGTTTATAGCTTTCATTCAATATAGTTCTTTGAGTTCCTACTGTATAAAAACTTTCATCTCTCATTGGCTCAAATGGCTCTAGATGACTTTTATTATCATTGTAATAGTTAAGCAATTTTTCTGCATCTTCTGGGGTTAATAGCTTTAAAGAAATATTCTTACCTTCTATATAAACCAAATGCGTTTTTTCAGAAACACTATATTCTTCTCTGTTAATTCCTAAATACAATTCATCTTTAAAATTACCATTAGAAAATACATTATTACTAATTATCCCTTCTAAAACAAAACCAATATCAAGAAATGGTGTTAAATTCATCTCTTCATTAACTATTATATTAACCTTAAATAAGTTTTTCTCTTTAAAAACAGCCATTAGTATTAATTTTAACGCTTCTTTTAATAGCTCATTATCATGCTCTCTATAAAACTTTAATTTAATATTACAACTTCTGTGTTCTTTATTTAAATCAAGTAAATTAAATCTACCAATTGTTATTTTATCTTTATCTTTAATAATATACTCCGAAACACTATTTCCATTAGGACTAATGTTCACTTTCATTCCAAACGCCATATGGTCATCTCCTAAAATATTCTACCTTATATTTTATATACTATATATTATATATTATAAAGAGTTCTTTACAAGATATAAGTATTTATAATTATGCCAATTAATTATTGTAAGTTAAATGTTTTAGCATTTTATTTATAGTCATAATATATTTTTTATCTTCATATTTATTTTTATGGAGGTTTTTTTATGATTTCAAATTTTTTCAAAAAAAGAACATTTACATTATCACTTGCTATGTTCTTTATATTAGCAGGAATTTTTTTAGGTTATAAGCTTTTTAAAGAAAAGAATGTTTCCCCTGAAAAGTGGACACTTTCAGAATCAAATAATGGTTCAATTAAATTTTTATCAGAAGATAACATAGTTGAGGAAATAAATTCAGTAAATAAAATAATACCTTTAGAAATTGATATTACACATTCTATAGTTATAGATGATAGTTGGGGAGATTGGAGCATTTTCCAAAAAGCTAAGAAAATTAATTTTCTTGTTCATTGTTCATATGCCATAGATTTAACAACTCTTACTAAGGATGATGTTGACCTAAATAAATTAAATAATACAATTACATTAACTTTAAATAAGCCTTATGTTTATAGTATGCAAATAGACGAAGATAAAACTGTTTATGAATCTCCCAAGTTAGGACTTTTAAGATTTGGAGACATCGATCTTTCACCAGAAGAATACGGGGTAATTAAAAAGAATATAGAAAAAAGCTTACAGGATAAACTTAACTCTAAAGAATTGTATGACAAAGCTATAGAAAATTCACAAACTTGTTTAAAAAGTATCTTTTCTCAAATTTTTTCTCAAGACTTTGTCATTAATGTAACATTTAAAGAATAAGCTATATTGTAGATTATTAAAGTTTCTTTTATAATCCAAAAAAGATTAGTTCTAGATATTAACCCTTCCCTTAGAACTAATCTTTTTTTATTTTATTCACAATTTTCAAAATTAGTCACAGTTTTGTCCACAAACCACATTATATTGTGGATAAATATTTGTTCTACCCATTAAGTTGTGGATTATTTTTTATTTATATCTAAAATATCTTTAATAACTTCTCCACCAATAATCATACCTGCAACAGGAGGAACAAATGAAATACTTCCTGGAATTTGTCTCTTTGATGCACATTTTTTAGTCCCACCTGTACATACGCATCCAGTTTTGCAAGTTACTACATCTTCAACCTTTGGTTTTGTTGGTATTTCTTCTGAGTAAACAACCTTTAATTTCTTTACTCCTCTTTTCTTTAATTCTGTTCTCATAACTTTAGCTAATGGACATACTTTTGTTTTATATATATCACTAACTTTAAATTGAGTTGGGTCAAACTTATTTCCAGTTCCCATTGAACTAATTAATCTTATATCATTCTTATAACAATATTCTGCTAATGCAAGTTTTGCTGTAACTGTATCAATTGCATCAACAACATAATCTGTGTCCTCTGGTATAAAATCAGTAAGATTATCTGGTGTCACAAAGCTTTGATATGTTGTAACATTACACTTTCTATTAATTGAAATTATTCTTTCTTTCATTACTTCAACCTTAACTTTACTAACCGTACTATATGTTGCATGAATTTGTCTATTTAAATTAGTTAAGCAAACTGTATCATCATCAATTAAAACTAAATTACCAACACCAGCTCTAGTTAAAGCCTCAACAGTAAAGCTACCAACTCCACCAACTCCAAATACAACCACCTTTGATGCTGCTAATTTTTCTAACCCACTTTTTCCTATAAGTAATTCTGTTCTTGATAAAGAGTGTTGTAACATCTTATTTCTCCTTGATTAAATAATTTTATTATTTATTTTATGCTATTTTATTATAATATACAAGAATTAAGTTATTTCTTTGAAAACACTACTATTCAAGCCTTAAAATGTATATAATATTCTTATACAAATTATGGGGGTAATATATAAATGAAGATTTTAAAATCTTTAGTAAATCCAATATATCAAATTGAACACGAAGAAGTTTCTTTTAACTTAGGATTTTGGAAAGTAATTGGAGCTATATTAGTTTATGAGTTTATAAACACAGTATTAATTGCTTCTTACTCTGCAATGTTTGAGAGTAGCTTTCTAGATAATAATTATATATTTATTATAATAATAGAACTTATATCAATCCCAATTTTGTCAATTGTAATGCTAAATACTTATGGCAAACAAAAATGGGTAACAAATACTTATAAAAAAACAAACAAGCAAATGTTTTTTTATTTGACTTTGCTTATTATAGCTTTTAGACTTCTTTATGATGCAACATTAATGCCTTTAGTTAATTTAATTCCTCAAGGAGCACTTCTTGAAAGTGTTGAGGGCTTAATCAATAATAATATTTTATACTTTATTTTAAGTGCAGTTGTTGTTGCTCCAATAATAGAAGAAATTATTTTTAGAGGAGTTGTTTTAGGAGGATTATTAAATAGATATTCACCTAAAAAGGCAATTATAATTTCATCATTACTATTTGCCTTAATGCATATGAATATTCATCAAGGAATCAACGCATTTATACTTGGCTCTTTATTTGGTTATATATATTACAAAACAAAGTCTTTATATTTAACTATGTTTTGCCACTTTGTAAATAATTCATTTGCTTTTATAGGATATATGCCAGAAACATTAACTGGATTTATTATAAATTTAGCTGTTTCTTTAGCAATTGCTATTCCAATTTTACTTTTCTTAAAAAAGCATTTAAAATTTAATTACGAAAGTAATTTTATTAGTACATTGAAGAATCCTGAAACAGATGTAATTTATTCTTCAATAGATTAATTTAATATATTAATTATACTTAGGAGGTACACTATGATTTTAGGAATTATTAGTGCAATGAGTGAAGAACTTGAAATATTATTAAATGATATGACTCAAGAACAAACAATTAAAAAGGCTAACATGACATTTTACAAGGGAACTCTTTGGGGTAAAAATGTTGTAGCTGTTGTTTGTGGTATTGGAAAGGTAAATGCAGCAGTTTGCTCTCAAATACTTATTTCAGAATTTCATGTAACTCATATTGTTAATGTTGGGGTTGCAGGTGGAATAGGAAAGGATATTTATCCTGGAGATGTTGTAGTTGCTACAGACCTTGTTCAACATGATATGGATACAACAGTTTTTGGTGATGCACATGGTCAAGTGCCAAGACTTGATACTTTTGATTTCAAATGTGATGAAACTTTAGTTTCTAAAGCTTTAAAGGCTTGTGAAGCAATTGATGATATAAATACATTCTCAGGAAGAATAGTTTCTGGAGATCAATTTATTTCAAGTGTTGAAAAAATTCAATGGTTTGAAAAAGAATTTGGAGCTATTTCATGTGAAATGGAAGGAGCAAGTATTGCTCATGTTTGTTACTTAAACAATATTCCATGTGTTGTAATTAGATCTATATCTGATAATGCAAATAATGGTGCTCATATGGATTATGAAAAATTCATACCTGTTGCTGTTAAAAATTCAACTATAATTTTAAAAGAAATGGTTAAAAGTTTATAATAAAAAACTTTTTCTTGACTTATCTGATCTATATGAATTAAATTAAAATGTTATTTCCTAGGCTATACATTTATTTTGTATAGCCTAGATTTTTTATTAATTCTTACCAAATAACCCCTTTAAAGCTAATCCTATTCCTGCTGCAACACATCCATACATTAAAATATTTTGAAATAATGTAACAGGCATAAACCTTATCTTTAACCCCATCAATATTCCAACTAATATTAGAAGTATTCCTCCAACAAATAAAATCCACCCTAGTATATTTTTTTCGTTGAAAAATAGCATTATTATTCCTATTAAAAGTGGTATTAATGTAACTCCAAAAGGAATATCTCTACCTAATAATGATGATAACCCAAAACTTGTACTAATAATTGTGTTTTGTAAAATCAAATATGTCCCTAAAGAAAATAGTGCAATTCCTGCAAGAAAAGTAACTAAACTCCCTCTACTATTATTACCATAACTACTATCTACTCCACTTTCTTCATTCTTTTTTCTCACTTATACATCCCCCTTAACATTTTAAATTTACATTTAATATATATTATTAAAATTATTAAAAAAGATAACCATTTTATTGGTTATCCTTTTAATTATAGTTATTCTCCTAATTTATGAATAAACAGTCCACTTCTTGGCTTTGGTTCAAACCAAGTTGATTTAGGTGGCATTATTTGTCCCATATCTGCAATTGACATAATATCATCAGTTGTAGTTGCAAACATTGAGAAACTAACCTTCATATCTGTATTAGCTCTTTTTTCTAACTCCTTAAGCCCTCTAACCCCACCAATAAACTTAATTCTATTTGAAGTTCTTGGGTCATCTATTCCTAGAATTGGTCTTAATAAATTATTTTGAAGAATTGATACATCTAATTGATCAACAGGATCTTCAGGATTATAAATTCCATCCTTAGCCTTTAAAAGGTACCATACTCCTTCAAGGTACATTCCAAAAGTATGTTTTTCTGGTGGTTTAACAGCAGAATTATTCTCTGATAGTGAAACTTCAAATTTCTCACTTATCTTATTTAAAAACTCTTCTACAGTTAATCCATTTAAATCTTTAACTGATCTATTATAATCAAAAACCTTAAGTTCGCTATCTGGATATGAAATTGATAAGAAATAATTAAACTCTTCCTCTCCAGTATAGCTGTCATTTTGAACTCTTCTTAAGTGTCCAACCTTAACTGCTGAAGCTGATCTATGGTGACCATCAGCAATATATAAATAATCTACACCCTTAAATAAGCTTTGAAGAGTGTTTATTACACTTTCATCATCAATTAACCAAACAATGTGTCCATTTCCATCCTCTGAAACAAAATCATAAAGTGCTTCATGGTCATCAACCCATTTATTAATTATTGAAGAAATTTCTTTATTTTCTTTATAAGTTAAGAAGATTGGTCCAGTATTTGCATCACAATAATCAACGTGATTAATTCTATCAAGCTCCTTATCTTCTCTAGTAAGCTCATGCTTTTTAATTACATTATTTATATAATCATCAATTGCTGTACAAGCTACTAAACCTGTTTGACCTCTTCCATTCATAACTTGTCTGTACACATAGTAGCATGGCTTTTCTTCTTCAACATACCACTTATCTTCTATCATCTTATCCATATTCTCTCTTGCTTTTTTATAAACAACTTCACTATATGGATCAATTGAAGGATCTAAATCAATTTCAGCTTTATCAACATGTAAGAATGAATAAGGATTTCCCTTAACCATTTCTCTAGCTTCATCACTATCCATAACATCATAAGGAAGTGCCGCTATTTTTGAAGCAAGCTCTTTAGCTGGTCTAAACGCCTTAAATGGTCTAACAACTGCCATTTTGTATTCCCCCTTAATTATTTCTTTGGTCTATTTTAAGAATTCTTTTATAGTTGAAACAACTTCTTGTCCAATTCTATCTTGAGCTTCTCTTGTAGATGCTCCAATGTGAGGAGTACAACTTACTCTTGGATGATTTACTAAAGTTTCGTTTGTTGTTGGTTCTTGAGCAAAAACATCAATACCAGCTCCAGCAACTTTTCCACTTTCTAATGCTTCTAGTAAAGCATCTTCATCAACAACCTTACCTCTAGCACAGTTAACAATATAAACTCCATCCTTCATTAAATCTAACTCTCTCTTACCAATTAATGAACCCTTTTCCTTATCATATGGAACATGAAGTGATAAGAAATCTGATTTCTTAAGTAATTCGTCTAAATCTAAGAATTCATAGCTTAATCCATCTTGCTTTCCAAATAAGTCAGTATAAACTACTGTCATACCAAGAGCTTCAGCCTTTTTACCTAAGCTTCTTCCTATTCTACCCATTCCTATAATTCCAAGAGTTTTGCCTCCAAGTTCTGTTCCTTCATACTTCTTTTTATTCCATTGACCATTTCTCATTGTATAGTTTGAAGCTCCTAAGAATCTTGCAACTGCAAACATATGGCCAAGTGCTAATTCTGCAACTGAATCTGAACTTGCATTTGGAGTATTCTTTACTGTTATTCCTTTTTCATGAGCATGAATAATATCTATATTGTCAATACCAACTCCTGCTCTTATAACTAACTTAAGCTTTCCACCTTCTGCTGCATCAATAACATCAGCAGTTACTTTTGTTGCTGATCTTACAACTAAGGCATCAAATTCCTTAAGCTTTTCTCCTAATATTTCTTTATCATAGTGCTCATTAACAACCTCATATCCTGAAGCTACTAAAGCGTCTATTGCTCCTTGTTCTAATCCATCACTTGTTAATACTCTGTACATTTAAAAATCCCCCTTTTATTTTGTTTTTAATAGGTTACATGAAATTTTAAAATAAGAGTTTAGAGGCACCCAACGCTCTAAACTCTATAATTTCATCTAAAGGTTACTTATTGCTTATTTGTTAATTTTACTACTTTTGTCTTTATTATACAATATTTTTTTATGGTTTTTTTTGTAAATATTTAAATATATTGTTCTTTTTAATAAATTTTTAATAATTGTGAAAACAAGAAAGATGCCGAAAACATTTTCAGCACCTTACTATAATTTTACTTTTAATTTAATTATTTAACTCATAAATCTTCGAATACTTATCTTTTAAATACTCAACAAAATATTTAGCATTTAATTCTTCCCCAGTTATCTTTTCAATTAATTCTGCTGGAGTATAAAGACTACCATGAACATGTACATTTTCCCCAAGCCACTTCTTCACATTTGAAAGATTCCCATTTCTTACTTCATCATAAACATTTGGAATATCCTTAAGAATCTTATTTAACATTTGTGCCCCATAAAGATTTCCTAAAGCATAGCTTGGGAAGTATCCAAAAGAACCACCAGCCCAATGTACATCTTGTAAAACCCCTAAAGCATCCGTTTCTGGCTCAATTCCCAAATACTCTTTATATTTTTCATTCCAAAGCTTTGGTAAGTCTTGTACTTCAACCTCTCCATTAATAAGAGCTTTTTCTATTTCATATCTTATAATAATGTGTAAGCTATAAGTCAATTCATCTGCCTCTGTTCTAATTAATGATGGTTCTACTTTATTCATAGCTTTATAGAATTCATCCTCAGATACACCCTCAAATTGTGGGAACATCTCCTTTGCTTTAGGTAATATGAAACTACAGAATTCTTTACTTCTTCCAATTATGTTTTCATAGAATCTTGATTGTGATTCGTGAATTCCCATAGAGGTTCCTGTTGATAATCCAGTATTCTCTAAATTATCACCTATATTTTGCTCATATAATCCATGTCCACCTTCGTGAATTGTTGAATAAAGTGCATAAGTGAATTCTTTCTCCACATAATTAGTTGTTAGTCTAACATCCTTATTTGTGAAGTTAGTTGTAAATGGGTGAACACTTTCATCTAATCTACCTGCATCCATATCAAATCCCATTATATCAAGAATATAATGACTTAATTCCTTTTGCTTTTCTACTTCAAATTTACCAGATAATTTTGATGAATCAACTTTAACACTACTTTTATTTATTTTATCTAGTAAAGTTATTATTTCATCTCTTAATTCAGAAAAAATCTTATCTAATTTTTCTGTTGTGAATCCTTTTTCATATTGATTAAGTAAAGTATCATATTTATTTTTCTCATATCCCCAATACCCTACAAACTCTTTCTGAAACTCTACAATCTTAGCTAAATGAGGGGAAAATAAATTGAAATCATTCTTTTCCTTTGCTTCTTCCCAAACTCCTTGAGCCATTGCACAAATCATACTACATTCTTTATATCTATCTGCTGGTATTTTCTTTGTTAAATCATAATCTTCTCTCAATTTCTCAACCATTCTTTTACTAACTTGATCTAACTCATTGATATTCCCCTCAAGATATTCAATAAACTCCTTTAGTTCATCTGAAGTAGATTTATTAAATATTTGTGATGATAGTTCTCCAACGACACCACTTCTTTTCTCTAAAGCTTTCTTTGGCATATTGGTTTGCATATCCCATACTACAATTGATATTGCATTTATTATTTTTTCAGTAACTCCAATATAATCTTTTAACTCATTAATCTTTACTTGTAACTCTTCTCTCATTCCTCTGCCCCCTTTAAAATCATTATTCCTCGTCGAAGAATAATACGGATTCTGTTTCTCTGCAATATCTAACACACATACATTGCCCTAAGCTTCTTGGACATTTATAGCATAAACACCCTAAGTCTTTCCCATCACATGAGCCCTTCTTTAATTCTGGACAATCTTTGCAATTAACTCCATTTCCTGCTGCCATGATTATTCCTCCTATCGTTCTTATACTTAATTATCTCAATATGGTATTTATTTGTAAATACTCTTGTTAATAAATTTTCTTATCTTATTGTATTCCTATCTTCTTATATTCTCCATTTTCTCTAGATAAAAAACCCTCACTAACCATTGCTTTTCTTAGCGTACAGAAATCATCATTATAATCAGCAATTATAATATTAACTTCTCTTTCAGTATAAATTTTATTTTCCTCAAAGGATTTAAGCATCTCTTCTAAAACAATTCTTCTCTTTTTAGCTTGCACTGGAATTGATGTTAACTTTCCATACTTAAAAAATGATGATAATACCTTCTTTTTGTATTTCTCTTCTCTCTTTTCTTCATCATCTTCCTTTACATTATCAGTTAAATATATTATTGTCTTTAATTTATTTTCAAATAACTCTTCTTTTATATAATACATTACATAATACTGTTCTTTTTTAGAATATACCAACCCCACATCCTCTAGTTTCTTTAAATGAAATGATACTGTAGATGGTGATAAGTCTAATCTTTCTGATAGTAATTCAACATACATTGGTCCATTAATAAGATTGTTAATTATTCTTAATCTTGATTTATCACTTAATGCTTTAAATATCAATAAACCATTATCCTTCATTTTATTCTCCTTTAGCTTTTGTATTTATTAAAACATTCTTCAAACACATTAAATACTTCTTCTAGCTTAGCCAACTTTAATTCTTCTATTGTTACATCCTCTACTGCATTAAATTCTCTTGCCTTTTTTAGATTTTCTCTCCAACTCCTTGGAATATTGTTATAGTACCCTTTATAGGCTTGGTAAACCTCGTCCATATTATTATTTTTCATTGCCTTCATACAGCTCGCATTAAACATCTTTGAAAAAATATCTACTACATTGAACTTAATTTTTTCAAATACACTTTCATCCTTTGCCCCTTCATTTTTTAATCTTATCTCTTCCTGCTTGTGAAAATCCATTTGTGCTTGTAGATATTCACCATATTCCTTTTTTAACATTTCTAGATTTCCCATAAATACTCTCCTCCTTAAATTAATACCCTAATTGTAATTCTATTCTTATCGAATTAACCTGTCAATATATACATCAATACATATAAAATAATTTTATTTCTATATTTATAAAAATAGATTGACTTTTTCCATTTCCAGTATTATTATTTATTTGTAAAATATTTCTATTTATATAAAGGGGGCTCTATTATGAATTTTAGAGATTTAATACCAACTATAGCTGAAGGAATTGACATAAAACCAGGTTCATTAATACTTTTACACTTATTTGGGGAAAATGAAGATATTGATTTATTAGATAAGTTTTCATTAGAACTAAGTAAGAAAGGGATTTTAACAATTAAGTGGCAATACTCACAAGATTTCTTAAAGGATTATTATTCTGTTGCAAGTGAGGATGCATTAACTTATCCTGATAAATTCTTTGAAATTTTTGATAAGGTTGATGGAGTTATTGATATTTGTACTTATACTCCTCCTCAATTCCATGTGGATTTCCCTAGAGAAAAGCTACCTTTCTATGGTGGATATATGGGTAATTTAATGAGAAGACTTGGAGAAAAGGAAACATTCATTCAAATTAAGGTTCCATCTGAAAAGAATTATGTTTCAAGTGGATTAAGCTATGATAATTTTACAGATGAACTTTTAAATGCTTATAACGTTAACTATTCAGAAATGAAAAATGTTTGTTTATCTACAATAGACAATTTAAAAGATAAAACTAATGTTAAAATAATTTCAGAAAATAATAGTGAACTAACCTTCTCTTTAGAAAATCGTACTTGGTATTCAGACCATGGTAATGGTGATTTCCCTTGTGGTGAAGTTTATATTGCACCTATTGAGGAAAGCTGTAATGGAAGTGTTGTTATTCCAACTGTAATTTTTGAAGGGGAATCTTATAATAATGTTGAGATGTCTTTTGAAAATGGGAAGTTAATTTCTTGTTCTGAAGAAGATATTTTAGAATATGTTAAGGGGGCTCCTGGTGATTCTGATATTATTGGTGAATTTGGTATTGGATTAAATCCAAATGTTAAAAATTTAATTGGATATGTTCCTATTGATGAAAAGGCTATTGGAACTGTTCATATTGCTTTAGGTATGAATGATATGTTTGGAGGAAATAATTCGTCTCCTCTTCATATGGATTTTGTATTTACTCCAAAAGCTGTTGAATTTGATAATGTAGATTTTAATTTAAAATAAAAATAGCGGGATTGGAATAGTGTTCCAATCCCACATTTTTATATTAATATATCTTTCTTATTAAATACAAAGTATGCTATTACTGGGCAAATAATAATTACTCCAACCATTAATGCTATTCCAAGCTCCATAGTAAAGTTTGCATTCTGATACATATAGGCAACCTCTCCATTAATTATCTGCGGTGTTGAACCATAGTTAAAGAAAATTAAATGTGCAATTTCTCTTACCTTACCAATTGCTTGTGATGCCATTGTTGTTGCAACAGTAATTACAACTGCAACAGCCATTGTTATCATACTGCTCTTAAATAATGTTGATATTAAGAATATAAATGCACAACATGCAACTATAAATAACATTTGTAATAAGAAGCTTTGAAGGATGTAGTTTGACATTGTTGTCATTGTAGCTGTTCCATCAATTGGAACCATTTCTGGATATCCACCATTTTGCATATTGATTATTTTATCAAACTTTTGACCAATCATAACTGGCATTTTTCCTGAATCAAAGCCTGATATTGCTCCAACAACACCAAATGCTAACAGCTCTAAACCTGCAATCATTCCAACTACAGTCATAACAACTGCAACAAATTTAGAAATTAATACTTTTCCTCTTGAGATTGGTTGAACTAAAAGGAATTTTAATGTTGGTGGTGTAGCTTCTCCTGAAACTATATCACTCATAAATACTGCAATTCCTGCTACTAATATTACCATTCCTAAAACATTTAAAAAGTTTGAAGCATTATTAAATGGAGTAAACTCCCAATTCTGTGTTGGCTTTATTCCAGCCTCTTCTATAGCTTTAATTTCTTCTAATCTCTTCTTGCTATATTCCTTTTCCTTTTCTGGTATTTCTTTATTATCAATTACACTTTGATGATTTTCCTTCTCTAACTTTAAATCTTCTTTCCATTGATTTGGATTTTCCCCATTTTTAGCTTTATCTTCTTGTGTTTTTCTTTCTTCGTTAAGTCTCTCTAAATCTTCTTTTGCATATTCTATTTGACTCTTTGCTGTTTCACTATTTGGTGTTCTCTTTAATTCATCTTCCCATGATTTTATATCTCTTTGTCTCCACTGTATCTCTCTATCTATGCTTTCAATTCTTCCTGCTGGAGACATATAATATTCCATATCTTTAGCACTCATATAAAATGCCGCATTTAATCCTACTGTTAATAATAAGAATAATCCAAAGACAACCCAAGTCTTTCCTCTTCTTACTATTTTTCTAAGCTCATTTTTTATTAAAGTAAATATCATTATCTTATTCCCCCTTCAACAAGCTCCATATATCTTTGTTCAAGTCCCATTCTATTTCTATAAACTTGTTCTACTTCTATGTTCTTTTCAACTAATGCCTTTATTAATTTTGAAGCTGTGTGGTTTTCTACTACAACATCAATACCATCTTCACTTAGTGATGCATTAAATACAAATGGTATAGATTTTATAATTTCCATATCTTTTTCTTTGTCTCCTAAAGTAACAACCTTTAGGCTGTCCTTATCAGTTTCCATTGTATTTCCTTTGATTTCTTCTACAGCTTTAATTACTCCATGATTTACGAAAGCAACTCTATCACAAAGGTTTTGAACTTCACTTAAGATATGTGATGAAATAAATACTGATATTCCCTTTTCTCTTACTGCACTTTTAACAACTTCTCTAAAATCTATAATTCCTGATGGATCTAGACCATTTGTTGGCTCATCTAATATTAATAACTTTGGATTACCAATTAGTGCAGCAGCTAGTCCTAATCTTTGCTTCATTCCTAAAGAATATTTTTTAACCTTATCATCTATTCTTTTTTCTAGCCCTACAAGTATAATTAATTCTTCAATTTCTTCTGTAGATACTTTTCTTATTCTTGCTATTTGCATTAAGTTTTCTCTACCTGATAAATATCCATATAACTCTGGATTTTCAACTACAGCACCAACATTTCTTAATGCTTTTTCTTTATTTTTAAGACTTTCTCCACAAATTCTCACTTCTCCTGAATCTGCATTTATAAGTCCAACAAGCATTCTAATTGTTGTTGTTTTACCTGCACCATTTGGTCCTAAGAATCCAAAGATTTCTCCTTCTTTAACTTCTAAATCTATGCCTTTAATTATTTCTCTTTTTCCAAGCTTTTTACGTAAGCCTTTAACTTCTAAAACATTCATTACTTATCCTCCCAATGTTTTTCTATATTTTAATATTACCCACAATTACTTAATAAATTACAGTACATTTTCTTAATATTTCCTTAATTACTTTTTAATACATCTTTATTACTAAAAAAAAGAGAAGCATTCTGCTCCTCTTAAAATTTCTATAAAAACATTTGAATTACAAGTAATACAGCAACTCCTGGTATACCAAAAATCCCTGCAATTAATGATGTTACAATATTTATTCCTATTGTAATACCAAAATTAGCTCCAAATAAATTTACTATAAATAATAATATTACTCCCATAATTCCATTAATTAGTAGCTTTATTGGTAATTTTAAAAGCTTGATTATTATGTATAATATTACTACTCCTATAAGTCCGTATAAAAGTAATTGTAGGTCCATGACCCTCACTCCTTCTCTATTCAGCTATTCTTGTACATCTATCTAATATATATTGCTTACTTACTCTTAATTTCTTTTTTCTAGCAATACTAATTAAATAATCATATCTTTTTTTAGCAACCTCTTCTGTATAAATGGCAACGTCAACAAGCTTTGGTTCACTTGCATTCTCAAAAAAACTTCTAGCTGCCTCCATTTCAAGTTTTGCCTTTTCTATTTCCTCTAGAATTTCCTCATTATTATCGTAATCCTGTGCTACATTTGTAAGCATGTTTAATATATTTTCTTTATTCATAAAACCCCTCCATAATTATCTCTCTTATAATTATTGACGAATCTTTTATGTATTATACTTACAAAATATTTTTAGTAACACTTTTTGGATTAATCTATATATTGATTCTATAGAAGCTTTTCACTCATTATCAAAAACTTCTAACTCCCATCTTTATTGAGGGCCAAACTTCACACCTCGGCCCTCTTTTTGTTTTTTCTAAATTTGTGTTCTTCCCTCTAAAGCCTTTGATAATGTAACCTCATCAGCATATTCTAAATCTCCACCAACTGGAATACCTGCTGCTATTCTTGTTACCTTAACATCTAATGGCTTAAGAATCTTTGCTATATACATAGCTGTAGCTTCTCCCTCAATGTTTGGATTTGTTGCTACAATAACTTCCTTAATATCTTCTCTCATTCTAGATACTAATTCTCTTATTCTTATATCTTGTGGCCCTCTTCCTTGCATTGGAGAAAGATTTCCATGAAGTACATGGTAATGACCATTGAATTCTTTAACCTTCTCCATTGTCATAATATCCTTTGGTTGTTCAACAACACATATTATTCCTCTATCTCTGCTTGGATTTGCACAAATTGCACATGGATCGCTATCTGTAAAGTTACCACATACTGAACAATACTTAATTGTTCCTCTTGCTTTAACTAAGGCTTCAGCAAATTCTCTTACTTCATCCTCTGGTAAATTTAATACATGAAGAGCTAATCTTTGAGCACTCTTTTTCCCTATACTTGGTAGCTTGGCAAACTCTTCTATTAGTTTTTCTATGGCTACAGGATAAAAATCCATATTTCCTTCACTCCTTTAAAAATAAGGCATACAGAAGTTATTATTCCGTATGCCTTAACTATCTTCTTTAGAATAATCCAGGTATGTTCATTCCACCTGTTAATTTACCCATTTTAGCTGCGCTTTCTTCTTCTGCTTTTCTTAATGCTTCATTTACTGCACTTAAAACTAAGTCTTCTAACATTTCAACATCATCAGCATCCACAACTTCTGGTTTTATATTTATAGAAACTACTTCTTTCTTTCCGTTAGCTTTAACAACAACAGCACCACCACCAACTGAAGCTTCAAATTCAGTTGTTTCTAGTTCTTTTTGCATATCTTCCATTTTCTTTTGCATTTGTTGTGCTTGTTTCATTAAGTTACCCATGTTTCCTCCACCGAAACCTCCTGGGAATCCACCTCTTGCCATAAATAAGTCCTCCTTATATTTTAAAAATATATTACTATTATATAGCATATTTTTTCAATTCACAATAGATAGAAGTTGCCTTAAGGCTACTACTTCCTCACCAGTATTATTATAGTTTACAGCTATCTATTCATCAATAATATCAAGTGCTTCTTCTCCAATAACACCCATTAAGTATTCCTCTGGACTCTTGTTATTATTTTGAGTATCTTCAATTGTAAATCTTACTCTAACTTTCTCTCTTAAATGTTCAGAGAAAACTTCATTTACAATAACTTGATTCTCTGACTTCTCAAGTCTAGCTTTATTAAAGGAATATTGCTCTGCATATTCTACTGTTATTACTCCATTTGTGCACGCTACTGGTTTTCCTGTTACTATTGAAGCATAAACAATCATTGCTCTTCTTGCTTTAAAACTTTCTATTATATCTCTCCAAGCTCTTTGAACATCATTTATTGTAAGGTTTGAAGATGTATTTTCGTAACTATCATCCTTTAAGCCTTGATGTTGTGGCTGTTGCTTAGGCTTTGCTGCTCTAGCTTGTTGACTTTGAGCATTTGCATTTCCTTGAGCTGCCTGTGCAGGTGCATTTGTGCTTGCCACCTGAATTTTTCCTGATTTTAATGCATCTTCTAATCTATTTATTCTTGATAATATAACCTCATTTGATGTGTCATATTCTATTTTGCACATTTTTATTACAGCTAATTCAAGATATAATCTTGCTTGCTTTGATAATTTTGCACTACCTTCTGCCTCTTGAAGTATTCTTATGGCTCTCATTATTTCCTCAACTCTAATACGAGCTGACTGTTCCTTTAGCATTGTTATATTTTCAAAAGACATATCCAAAACTTCCTCTGGATTGTTTGTTACCTTTGTCATTAATAAATTTCTAAAGTGTGCAGTTAAATCCTTCATAAATAAGAATACATCTTTTCCTGCATAAACTACCTTTTCTATTGTAGCCATTGATCTCTCAACATTTCTCTCAATTATTGAGGATGTAATTTCAAACAGATATTCATTTGTAACTAATCCAAGCATAGATATTAATTCATCATAATCAACCTTACCATCTCCCATGGAAATTGCTTGGTCTAGTATACTTAAAGAGTCTCTCATTGCCCCATCTGATACTCTTGCAATAAGATCTAAGCTCTTATCATCTGCTAAAACTCCTTGATTTGTTACTATTTTTCTAAGTCTTTCAATCATATCTTCTTTTCTTATTCTCTTAAAGTCAAAACGCTGACATCTTGAAAGAATAGTTATTGGAAGCTTTTGAGGATCTGTAGTTGCCAATATAAATATTACGTTATCTGGCGGTTCCTCTAAAGTTTTTAAGAAAGCATTAACTGCTCCTGTAGATAACATGTGAACCTCATCCATTATGTAAACTTTAAATTTGCTTTCTTGTGGTGGATATTTTACATCATCAACAATTTCTCTGATTTTATCAACCCCATTGTTTGATGCAGCATCCATTTCTACTACGTCTATTGCTATTCCCTTATTTATTTTGTCGCACATTTCACATTCATTGCATGGCTCTCCATTCTGTGGGTTTAAGCAGTTTAGTGCCTTTGCAAAAACCTTTGCTGATGATGTTTTCCCTGTTCCTCTTGTTCCACAGAAAAGATATGCATGAGCTATTCTATCATTTAGTATTTGATTTTTTAATGTGGTTGTTATATGTTCTTGACCTACTACGTCTTCAAAACTTTTTGGTCTCCATTCTCTATATAAAGCTGTATATGCCAAGGTATTCACCTCTCATTTCCTTTTTTTCAATTATTCTACCTATTATTATAGCTTAATTATTAAAAATCTAAAACAAAAAAACTTATTTTATATTATAATAGAAATAACTTAACATAGGGGAGGATTTATTTACATGAGTTATATATCAAAAACTGATAAACTTTTTAAAGAAAATTTGAATGAAATTCTTGAAAATGGAACAAGTACAGAGGGCTACAAGGTTAGACCAGTTTATAAAGATGGTGCACCTGCACATACAGTATACATAAACCAAGTTGTTGAAAAATATGATATATCAAAAGATGAATTCCCAATAACAACACTTAGACCAATAGCTTGGAAGTCAAGTGTTAAAGAAATTCTTTGGATATACCAAAAAGCTTCAAATGAACTTTCAGTTTTAGAAGACCTTGGTATTACTTGGTGGGGAGATTGGGAAGTTAATAACACTAGAACAATTGGTCAAAGATATGGTGCAACTGTTAGAAAATATGACTTAATGAATAAATTATTAGATGGATTAAAGAACGAACCATATACAAGAAGACATATAATAGATTTATATCAATATGCTGACTTTGAAGAAACTCCAGGATTATTCCCATGTGCTTTCTTAACTGTTTGGTCAGTAAGAGGAGAATATCTTGATGTAACTCTTCACCAAAGAAGTTCTGACTATTGTGTTGCTGGTCATGTTAATAAAATGCAATATGTTGCTTTATTAATGATGGTTGCTAGACATGTTGGATTAAAGCCAGGTGTATTTATGCACGTTGTAGATAATCTTCATATTTATGATAGACACATAAATGAAGCAAAAGAATTATTATCAAGAACTCCAAGTAGTAAACAACCTAAATTAATTCTAAAGGAAGGAAAAACAAACTTCTATGACTTCACTATTGATGATTTTGAGCTTGTTGATTATGAGCCAGTGAAGCCTCAATTAAAGTTTGAGTTAGGTATTTAATATGATTAGTATGATTGTTGCTGTTGCTAAAAATGGTGTTATTGGTGGAGATAACAAGCTTTTATGGCATGTTTCAGAAGACCTTAAAAGATTTAAGAAGATAACTTCTAATCACACTATTGTTATGGGAAGAAAAACTTTTGAGTCTCTTCCTGGAATTCTTCCAAATAGACATCATGTTGTTATTACAAGAGATGAAAATTATT